>JBGYKY010000094.1:0-18979 GCA_041836105.1 Bacillota bacterium
GACAGGAAGGAAGAACACATTATGGGGATTGAGCAGGTACGAGCTTATTTTAAAGAGCAGCGGATGGAAGATCGGATTTTGGAGTTTCCGGTTTCCTCTGCCACGGTAGAGCTGGCGGCGGAGGCGGCAGGCGTGATCCCGGCCCGGATTTGCAAAACCCTTTCCTTCCGCAGCGGCGACGGCTGTATCCTGGTGGGGACAGCGGGGGATGCCAAAATCGACAACAGCAAATTTAAGAGTGCCTTCGGCATCAAGGCAAAGATGCTGACGCCGGAGGAGGTCGTAGAGTACACGGGGCACGGCGTGGGAGGTGTGTGCGCCTTTGCCGTCTCGCATCCTCGGGTGCAGGTTTACTGTGACGTTTCTCTGCAGCGCTTTGACACGGTATTCCCTGCCTGCGGAAGCAGCAACAGCGCCATTGAATTAACCTGTGAGGAGCTCTTCCGCCACTCCGGCAGCCTGGAATGGGTGGATGTCTGCAGGGGATGGCAGGAAGGAGAGGCGGTATAAATGTGCATTGCAATGCCCGGAAAAATCGTGGAAGTGGATGGAGACAAAGCCAAGGTGGACTTTAAAGGGACGCTGGTGGATGTGCACGCAGGGCTGATTGAGGCTAAGGTGGGCGATTACGCGCTGGTTCATGCGGGCTGTGCCATTGAGGTGATGGCGCGGGATAAGGCTCTGGAGCTGATAGAAATCTTTGAGGAGCTGGAGGGCTAAGCGCGACGCGAAGGGACTCCAGGGAAACAGAAAGCGAAAGGCACCATGAACATACAAGAGGCGATAGCGTACCTGCAAGGGTATGACGGGCCGGAGCTGCGGCTGATGGAGGTCTGCGGGACCCATACGGCTAGCATTTTCAAAAACGGCATCCGTTCTATGATTTCCGACCGGATTCGATTGATCTCCGGGCCCGGGTGCCCGGTCTGCGTCACCCCTACCGCATATATCGACCGCTGCATCGACTACGCCATGCGGGAAGATCACGTGCTGCTTACCTTCGGCGATATGATCAAAGTGCCCGGAAGCAGCTCCAGCCTGGCGGAGGCCAAGGGAGAGGGAGCCAGGGTGGAGCTGATGTACTCTCCCTTTGAGGCACTGGAAAGGGCAGCAAGGTACCCGGAAAGGATATATGTGCTGGCTGCCGTAGGGTTTGAGACTACGGCGCCCGCCTACGGGCTGTTGCTTCGGGAGGCAGTGCAGCGCGGGCTCGGCAACATTCGATTGGTGACGGCTCTTAAAACGGTGCTCCCTGCGCTGGAATGGATTTGTGAACACGAACAGGGGATTGACGGCTTTATCTGTCCCGGCCACGTCAGCGTCATCATTGGCAGCGATGCCTATGGAGAACTGGCGAAGCGGACCCGGAAGCCCTTCGCTGTGGCTGGGTTTGAACCGGAGCATCTGATAGCGGCCATCTATGATCTGGTGAAGCGTGCCCGAACGGGCAAGCCGGCGGAAGGCGTGAGGAACCTGTACCCCAATGCGGTGCGGACAGAGGGGAATCCCAGAGCCGCAGCGGTTCTGGAGGAATATTTTGAGGAGGGATCCGCCATGTGGCGCGGCCTGGGCAGCATCCCTAAGTCCGGACTGTACCTGAAGGAGCGCTGGGCGACTTTTGACGGAGGAAGCCGGGATCTGGACCGGGACCGGGAGCTCCCTCCGGAATGCCGGTGCGGGGAGATCATTGTCGGCCGGATGGATCCGGATCAATGTCCTATGTTCGGAGGCCGTTGCCGACCGGAAAAGCCCTACGGCCCCTGTATGGTGTCGGCAGAAGGCGCGTGTGGCATTTGGTACCGAAACCGGAAGGAGAAGCAATGAAAATTACCATGGCCCACGGAAGCGGAGGAAGGTCTTCTCAGGAGTTGATGGAGCAGATTTTCGGAAAGCATTTCGCTAACCCGATCCTGAACAGGATGGACGATGCCGCAGTGGTGGAGGCTTCCGGCAGAATTGCCGTCAGTACCGATACCTTTGTGGTCCGACCGCTGGAGTTTCCCGGCGGGGACATCGGGAAGCTGGCAGTTTGCGGCACGGTCAATGACCTGTTGATGATGGGGGCCGTCCCCCGTTTTCTTACCTGCGGGTTTGTGCTGGAGGAAGGGCTGGATCTGGCGATGCTGGATCGGGTGGCGGTCTCCATGGCAGAAACAGCCCGTCAGGCGGGCGTACTGATCGTGGCAGGGGATACTAAGGTCATCGAGGGATCGGGGGGACTGCTGATCAATACCTCCGGCATCGGCGCCCTGAAAGAGGGAATCCACATCAGCGGATCCAATTGCCGGCCGGGAGATGCGATTCTTCTCTCCGGCACCCTGGGCGACCACCACGCGGCCATTCTCAGCGCCAGAATGGGCATGAACAATCAGATTTACAGCGATTGCGCGGTGCTTTCAGATATGACGGAGGCCCTCCGGAAAGGGAAAATCCCGGTACACGCCATGCGGGATGTAACCCGAGGCGGATTGGGGACGATTCTCAACGAAATGGCTGTCAGCTCCGGCTGTGGGATGGAGATTCGGGAAACGGCTATTCCCATCGGGGAGGAGGTCGCGGCTTTTTGCGATATCCTGGGGCTGGAGCCGCTGTATATGGGCAATGAAGGGAAGATGCTTGTCATCGTGCCGGAGGAGCAGGCGGAACGAGCCCTGGCGCTTCTGCGGCAAACAAAAAGCGGCCGGAAGGCCGCTGTCATCGGGAGAGCAGTGGAAGGCTCCGGTGTCCGGATGGTGACCCGCCTGGGAGGCAGCCGAATCATCGACGTGTTGTACGGTGAAGGGCTCCCCCGTATTTGTTAGGGCTCGGTCTTCAAAGCCTGTCGGGCGGTCGCCCGCTCGGTCTCCAGGTAACCCAGCACTTTTCGAATCCACTGAATATAGGCACTTTCCCGCAGAAGAGCACCCTCCAGAACGATATAATCACCGAATGCCGCACTGCCGGCATTCGGTCTTTTTATATAGGTTTTAAAATGCTCCTCCAAAAAAGAGTGTTTCACCAGCCGTTTTTCTAACTGCTGATGAAGAAGCGCGACCTGCTGGGCATGGGAAATCTCATCACTGAAGTACATGCGGAGCCGAAATTTATCTTTGGGTGTGGGCTCAATAGGATCATCTCTGAGCAACCATTTTTTAAGTTCATGCTGCCCCTTTTCAGTAATCGAATATAATTTTTTTTCCAACACATCCCCTGCGATCACAATTTCAAAAGATACCAGGCCTTCATCCGTGAGCTTCTTTAGCTCTGGATAGATTTGGCTGTGTTTAGCATTCCAAAAATTAGACAGCCCTTGGCTGAACTCCTTGGTAATATCATAGCCTGTCATATCATGGCGGTTGATCAATCCTAAAATAGCATATTTTAATGTTCTCATTTGCGGCCTCCTCATAATAAGCTTGTCCTCTTATTGTAGCATGTTCGTTTGAGGGAGGCAATTGTTTTATACATGTAAATATTGACATGTATAAAACAATATGGTATGGTGGAGCCAAGAGAAAGGAGGCGATGGTCATGAACCAGTATAAGCCGTTGTTTTCACCAATAAAAATTGGGACCGTTGAAGTGAAGAACCGGTTTGCCTTGGCTCCAATGGGCCCTTTGGGGCTTGCTGACGGAGAGGGAGGGTTTAACCAGCGGGGAATCGACTATTATACCGAAAGAGCCCGAGGCGGTACCGGGCTCATCGTGACAGGAGTTACTTTTGTAGATAATGAAATCGAGGAACATGGCATGCCCAATTGCCCTTGTCCCACCCATAATCCCATTCATTTCATCCGAACCGCCCGGGAAATGACGGAAAGGATTCACGCCTATGATGCAAAAGTGTTTCTGCAGATGTCCGGCGGCTTCGGGAGGGTGACTATTCCCACCAATCTGGGAGAGTTTCCACCAGTTGCGCCCAGTCCTATCCCCCACAGGTGGTTGGATAAAATCTGTCGAGAGCTGACCATGAAAGAAATCAGGCAAATCGTGGAGAAATTTGGGGAGGGAGCGTTCCATGCCAAACGTGCCGGATTTGACGGGGTTCAAATTCATGCCGTACATGAAGGCTATCTGATCGATCAGTTTGCCATTTCACTGTTTAATCAGAGAAAGGATCACTATGGAGGCAGCCTGGAAAATCGCCTTCGATTTGCAAGAGAAATCGTGGAAAAAATTAAAGAGCGCTGCGGTCATGGTTTTCCGGTCACGCTGCGGTACAGTCCGAAGAGTTTCATAAAAGGATTGAGAGACGGGGCGTTGCCAGGAGAAGAGTTTGTGGAGATGGGGAGGGACCTGCCTGAAGGGATTGAGGCGGCGAAACTGCTGGTTTCTTATGGATACGATGCCCTGGATGTGGATGTAGGATCTTATGACAGCTGGTTTTGGAGTCATCCGCCCATGTACCAGCAAAAAGGACTGTATCTTCCTTTTGCTCGTCAGATCAAAGAAGCGGTGGAAATTCCGGTCCTGTGCGCAGGACGCATGGATAATCCTGACCTGGCGCTTGAGGCGCTGGAGAGCGGCGCTTGCGACATGATCAGTCTGGGACGGCCATTGCTAGCGGACCCCGAGTATGTGAACAAGCTGCGGCAGAATCGGACAGCGGAAATTCGTCCTTGTATTTCTTGCCAGGAGGGATGCATGGGACGTATTCAGGAATACTCTGCTCTGAATTGTGCCGTCAACCCTCAGGCCTGTCGGGAGCGGCATCACGCTTACAATCCGATTCTGCACCCCAAGAAGGTTTTAGTGGTGGGCGGAGGCGTTGCCGGCTGTGAGGCAGCAAGGGTGCTGGCCATTCGGGGGCATTTGCCGGTTTTAGCAGAGAAAAGTCACCGGCTCGGCGGGAATTTATTGCCGGGCGGTGCTCCGGATTTTAAGGAGGATGATCTGGCATTAGCGCGTTGGTACACCGGGCAATTGGAGCTTTTGGGCGTACCGATTCGTTTCGGCGAAACGGTGAGCGCTGATAGGGTGCTGGCCGAGGAATGGGATAGCGTTATCATCGCCACCGGCTCTGTTCCAAAGTGCATTCCCCTGGGAGACAGTTCTTCTGTGGCGACGGCAGAACAGATTCTCAACGGAGAGGCTTATTGCGGAGAGAAGGTGACCGTTATCGGAGGCGGCTTAGTAGGTTGCGAAACTGCATTGTTCTTGGCGCAACGAGGAAAGACGGTGACACTGCTAGAGGCGGAAGACGGTTTGCTGTCTGTCAATGGGCCGTTGTGCCACGCCAACAGCGAGATGCTGGTGAAGCTGTTGCCGCAGCATCGGGTTCACATTTTGTTAAACAGCCGGGCGACGGATTTTCAAAACGGCGTATTAGAGGTACATCAGAAGCGGGATGGTATGGAGAAAATCGTGCATTTGGAAGCAGATACGGCAGTGCTTGCGGTGGGATATACCTCCAACGATCAATTGTTTAGAGAGCTTCAGTTTGAAGTAGATGACATTCATCTTCTCGGAGATGCCAGAAGGGTAGCTAACATTATGTATGCTGTCTGGGATGCGTTTGAGGTGGCGAATAGCCTGTAATCCGATTGGTAAGAAGGGGAAGAAGGGAGGAATATTTGATGGAAAAAAAGAATACGATGGATATTGTTCCCGGAACAGCAATCAGCGAATTCGCAGAAAAGCCGATTATTCCGCTGTTTTGGAAATATGCGCTATTGGCCTTGATCGGATTGTTGCTTCAAACAGCGTCGGTAATCGCAGACGGCATTTTTGTTGGTCAGGGCATCGGTGAGCTGGGGCTGGCCACCATTGGCATCATCGCGCCTCTCTGGACAATCAATGTCGCTTTTTTTAATCTCTTTGGCATGGGCGCCAGCGCCGTAGCCACCATGCGGCGCGGCAGCGGAGATGAGGAAGGAGCCAGGCGGGTATACGGTACCATCGTCATCTTCGCCTTCCTGTTCTCCGCATGTATCAGTTTACTGGCGCTGCTGAACCTAGACAGCCTGTTGAACTTTTTAGGCGCGATGCCGGATATCATTCCCGCTGCGACGGACTATGCGATCCCTTATCTCATCGGTTCTCCCTTGTGCGTTGCCGGAACGGTAGCTTATTTCTTCGCTCGAGCGGATGAACAGCCGGGAGCCTCGGCCATTGGATACATGGCGCCTGCCGTAATAGCCATTATCTTGGAATACCTCATGATCTGTCGATGGGGGATGGGGATGGCGGGAGCTTCCATTCCGTGGATCGTCTGTGTAGGGGGATCCTTTATACTGATCCCGTTCATGCAAGTAAAGGGAAAGTCTTTCCATCTCTCCTTATCTGACTTTAAAATGGATATTCGTATTATCGGCCAAACTCTGAAAGTCGGCTCCGCTTTTTTTGCAGTTCCGCTCTGCGCTACCTTAGCAACGATCCTGATCAACAATCTGATCGTGAGAAACGGAGGCAGCGAGTTGGAACTTGCGGCGTTCGGCATCATCAATGCATATATCGCCTATATTATGATGATCGTTAATACTGCGCTGGTTTCCGGTATGCAGCCCATCGCCAGCTACAATATGGGTGCAGGAAATTACGGCAGGGTTGCTCAGATGCTTCGGGTTGCTGGTGTTCAAATCACGGGCATCATGGTGGCAGTGACGGTTCTTGTGGTGTGGTTTGCTCCTCAAGTGACGGCCCTCTTTACCGGGCCCGAACCGGGATTAATTGCGGCTACCGTAGCGATCATCCGGGTCTATTTGGTTGTTTATGCGGTAGGGAATATTTCGCAGATTGCAGCGGCGTACTTTCAAGCAGTGGGGAAAAGCGCGTTGGCATTTTTTAACGGAGTGACCAGAGTATTGCTATTTGCTGTGCCCTTCCTGTTGCTGCTACCGAGTACGATGGGGATCCGAGGGATTTGGATGGCACAGCCTGTGGCGGATATCCTTGCGGGGATGCTGGCTGTCGGACTGATGTGGCGGGAGCACAGGAGATTGAAGAGGATGGAGGTGCAGCAATGAAGGGAGACTTGATCCTCAGGAGCACAGCCCTGTACACCGGACTGTCAGATCGGCCTCAACCGGGGAGCGTTATTATCCAGGGAAATCAAATCATTGCCGTCTTGGGCGAAGAGCCCTGGGAAGCCTACCGCGGCGATAAAACTCAGGTTTTTGATTTCGGCGATCGGTTAATTATGCCGGGCATTAGTGATGCCCATATGCACAGCTTTGTCGGAGCAGCTGTGTCCAGCGCATACATCTGCACCGAGTTGTTCGAGTCCACCTCGGAGGAAGAATGCGTTCGTATGCTGCAGGATTTTAGAGAAAAGCACCCTGATCTGACCCGCATTGGCGGCATGGGGTGGTTTCCTGCCAACTGGGCAGAGGGACAACTCCCGGGCAAGCAATCTCTGGATCGGAATTTCCCGGATATCCCGGTATATTTGCTGGCTGCTGATGGACATACCTTTTGGCTTAACACTAAAGCGCTGGAAGAGGGGGGGTATACCAGGCCGCCCAGATCGGAAATACTGGGTGTTGAACGGGCAGAGGATGGAGAATTGACAGGACTCCTGTTTGAAATCGAGGCTTGTACCTATGCCAACAACAAGGCGTTTGAGCTGCCGCCGGACAAGTTTAAAGATGCCCAGCAGGGCTTCTATCAACAATTGTCCTCACATGGGATCACTTCGATTTCAGACATGTCAACCAATCCCTTGTTAGAAGGAGATTTGATCGCCTATCAGGTAGCAGCAGCGCTGGAAAGGGAAGGAAACCTGCCTGTCCGAATCAATCTCTACCCCAGTCTGGGATTGGATGGAAATTTGGAGCAAGCAAAGGCATTGCGGTCACAATATTGCTCAGAAAAACTGAGAATAGCGGGGCTGAAGCAGTTTTTGGACGGGGTAACCTCTACACGGACGGCGGCTCTTCTGGAGCCTTATGCGGATGCGCCGGAGCACAAGGGCCAGTTCTCATATCCGCTGGAAGTTTATAAAAAAACTGTTCTGGCAGCTAATCGTGCCGGTTTTGCTGTCCGATTGCATGCCATCGGAGACGCTGCTGTTCGCGCTGCTCTGGACACCTATGAAATGTGCCGAAGAGAGGTGCCTGAGTTTACCAAGCGCAACACCGTCGAGCATATTGAAACCATTCATGAGGCGGATTTGGAACGGTTTGCAGCGCTGAACGTAGTGGCATCCATGCAGCCGATGCATCTGGAAATGGATTTGAACGAAAAGATAGAACGATTGGGGATAGAGCGATGTCGGTATGAATGGCCCTTCCGATCGCTCTTGGAAAGAGCGGCTTGTCTGGCGTTTGGGACCGACTTCCCGGTGGCTGAGTTGAACCCGTTTTTAGGAATTTATGCTGCCGTTACCCGGCAAACCTTGTCCGGAGAGTCGACAGGAATCAATCATGAAGAAAAAATTTCACTTTCTATGGCCCTGAAAGCCTACACATATGGAAGCGCATGCTCTCATAATGTGGAACATCTCCTGGGAACGATCGAACCGGGGAAATTGGCGGATATTACTGTGGTCAACAAGAATCTGTTTGCGATCAACAGCGCAGAAATCAAGGAGTGCCACGCAGTGATGACCATCGTGGATGGACAGATCGTATATGAAAAACGCTAACAGGCGCAAATTGATCAGCATCGACCAAAAGCCGGAAAGGGGCATCAGCCCGATTCCGGCGCCTGTGCGGTTTCTTTGCTGCAGCTGGCAATGCCATTGGAGGGGACGGGCTGACTCTGTCACCGTCATTGCGAGTTCTCCACGCTTTTCAGCCTGGACCCGATCCGGCTTCGCACAGCTTCTTCTCCTAAAATCTGCTGGATTTCCCAGACATCGGGAGACTGGGACCTCCCCATGACCGCAATGCGGATCACCGTGCTGACATCCCCCACGTGACCTTTGTACCGATCGGGGTTTTTCTTGTAATCCTTGGGCTTGGGGGCATATCCGCAGTCTTCGGCGATGGTTCGGATCTTGTCAAACCAGAGAGACTGGTCGTCCCGATGGTCATAGGAAGCCAGGTAGGCCTCCAGGATTCTCACCTCGTCTTCCGGGGAAACATTGTCCGGCGGAGCATCCTCTACCCGAAAATGCTCCGGGTAGAAGTAACGGATAAATTCGAAGATCTGACGGGCGAAGATCAGATCCTTCCGCGGCTTTTCTCCGGAGCGGCCCAGCTCCAGAATGCGGATCAGATAGGCCTCGCGGCCCTCAAAGAGAGGCAGCAGCTGAGGCCGGAACTCCGCGGCCCAGCTCTTCATGAACCCGGCCAGCTCTGCTCCGGGGATTCGGAGCAGAACATCTTTGGAAATATCCCGGAGCTTGTTCAGATCAAAGAGCGCGCCGGAGCTGCTCATCCGCTCGACGGAGAAGGGGAATTCCTCCAGGGGCAGGTGGGGGTGTTCCATCCGCCACTCTTCAAAATTGGAATTGAGGATGGTCATCAGGTATTCCCGAACGGCCCGGGGATGGTACCCCTCGCTCCGATAGTAGTCCAGCGAAAGCTCCGGGTCCAGCCGCTTGGACAGCTTTCTGCGGTTTCCCGACTCGTCCAGCTTCATCAGCTGCGCGGTGTGGCAGTAAACGGGAATGGGAAAGCCCAGCAGCTGAAACAGCTCCACGTGAATGGGCAGGGAGGGCAGCCATTCGGCGCCTCGAACCACATGCGTGGTCCGCATCAGGTGGTCATCCACCACGTGGGCAAAGTGGTAGGTGGGGATGCCATTGGCTTTCAGAATGACCACATCCTGGTGGTTTTCCGGCATTTCCAAGAGTCCTCGGATGCCGTCGTTCATCCGAATGACGCCCGAAGCGGGCTGGGGGATGCCGGCCGGCTCCGTCCGGATCGATGCGGCAGTGTCGTCAGCTGCGGCATCCGCCCTTTCCGCCGGCTGTGGCGGCCGGCCCTGAGACCGCAGGCGAATCACATAGGGATCGCCTCGCCGGATTCTGCGGGCAGCCTCCTCCGGCTCTAAATCCCGGTTGACCGCCCAGCGGCCGTAGATGCCCGGGTTTTCTTTCAACGCTTCCTGCTGCTCTCGGATGGCGGTAATTTCCTCCTCCGTGAGAAAACAGGGGTAGGCCAGCTTCCGGGCAACCAGCTCCTTGGCATAGCACTGATAGATGTCGGCCCTGCGGCTCTGAAAATAGGGGCCGTATGCTCCGGTGCCGCCGGTTTTGTCAGCGCCCTCGGCAAAACAGATGCCGAAGGAGCGAAGGGCGTCCAGAATCACCTCCACGGCGCCCTCCACCTGCCGCTTGTCGTCGGTATCTTCAATGCGCAGATAAAAGATACCGCCGCTCCGGGCAGCCATGCGCTCGTCTACAAAAGCCCCGTATAGGTTGCCCAGATGGATAAAACCGGTAGGGCTGGGACCCAGCCGGGTGACCACAGCGCCGGCCGGAAGCCGGCGGGGCGGGTACAGCTTTTCGTATTCCTCCCGTGTCCTATGAATATGCGGAAACAGCAGCTCCGCCAGTTCCTGAGAATTCATGGGTCTTTTTTTCCTCCCTGCTGCAAGTGATACCCCATTATAGCAAAAAAAAGAGGACGGCACAACCGGCGGTCAGAATCCATGCCGGGGCTAATGACAAGCTGATATTCATTTTCTTGGCAGTATACAAACATGCTCGTCAGGATGGCAATATTATGCTACAATGGTGTCCATAAGAAGCGGGCTCCCGAGAGGCGAGGCGGTTGAAGCTGCAGCCCCGCAGGCGGGCCCGTGCCGCCCGATGCAGTCATGTATGTAATTAAGGATAGAAAAGGATTGTGATGAGGAAGCAGGTTCAGGCTCTGGATCGGGCCATTTCTTTCAGGGCTCTTTTCCGGTTTTCGTTGCCCACGATTGCGTCGATGGTCTTTATGAGCGTCTATTCCTCGGTGGATGGCGTGTTCGTTTCCCGATTGATTGGGACAGACGCGCTGTCGGCCGTTAATATCGTTATGCCGGTGATCCTGTTTTCCCTGGCGGTAGGGACCATGTTCGGTTCCGGCGGTATTGCGCTGGTCGCCAAATTGGTCGGCGAAGAAAAAGAAGAACAGGCGCGCCGCATCTTTTCCTTGCTGGCGGCTGCGGCGTTTGTTTTCAGCCTGGTGCTGTCCGCCATTGGCCTTTTGCTTATGGAGCCGCTGCTGAAGGCCTTGGGCGCGGATGAGACCCTTTATCGCCTTTGCGCCGAGTATGTGCTGCCCACGCTGCTGATGCTGCCCTTTTCCATTTTCGGGGTGATTTTTCAGATGGCCTTTATTACCATCGGCAGAGCTTCGCTTGGGCTGCTCGGGGCCATTGCCGGCGGGATTGCCAATATCGTGCTGGACTATGTGTTTATCGCTGTTTTCGGCATGGGGATCAGCGGCGCGGCCATTGCGACCGGCATCGGCTACTCGCTGCCGGCGTTTATTGGGTTGGCTTATTTTACCTTTGATCGCAGCAAAATCCTCTATCTGACGAAGCCTGTCTGGGATCTGTCGGCCATTTGGAAAAGCTGCTCCAACGGAGCCTCGGAAATGGTCACCAGTCTTTCCGCCGGTGTGGTCATCGTGCTGCTCAACAATGTTCTGATCCGGCTTGCCGGCTCGGACGGGGTGGCCGCCATTACGGTCATTCTATATCTGAGGGGGCTGCTGACAGCCGTCTATACGGGCTATGCCATGGGCATTTCGCCCCTTATCAGCTACAACTACGGAAAGGGGGATACGGACCGCCTCCGGAAGATTTACGGGATCAGCCTGCGAGCCATTCTGGCAGTGGCCCTTGTCACCTTTGTCGCCAGCCTGCTGCTTGCGCCGGCCTTGGTAAGCTTCTTTGTCCACGACAGCTCGGCTGTGTACGCCATGGCGGTCCACGGCTACCGGATCTTTGCCGCAAGCTGCCTGTTTATGGGGTTCAACGGGTTCTCCTCTGCCATGTTTACGGCGCTGAATAACGGCAGAGTGTCGGCAATCCTCTCTTTCTTCCGAACACTGGTATTCATTATTGCTGCCGTGCTGATCCTGCCCATGCTCTGGGGGCTCACCGGCGTTTGGGCGTCCATTCCTGCGGCGGAGCTTCTGGGGATGGTCATGACCGTCTATTATTTCAGGAAAATGAAGCCGGTCTACGGATATGCGTAGCTGCCACCGGCGTCGGTTTCACCTGCGGTTTTCTTTCTGCGGCGGGATTTGACAATCGGCAATGCCTGTGCTACGCTGAACATGGCGAACGGCCCAAAGCAAAGGGCTAAGGATATCTCCCTCTGTGTCGATAAAATATTCAGATACCGGAGACTACCGACCCGTTATGGATAGCGAGAGAAATGGCACTGGAAATTATTGAGCACTATTATATCGGTGTGATGATCAGCACTTTTTTGCTGTTTTTTATTCGGCAGAAGAACAGGTTCAGCAAGGAGATCAACAATTATTTTGTGGCCTCGGCGCTGTGTGCCTTTTTTCTTCCCTTTTTTGATGCCGTCGAAACGGTTCTTTCCATGCAGAAGGAGCCGTCGATATGGCGGATCGCGGTGTCCTGCGCCGGCTATATTCTGCGGCCCGCCGTGGCGTATTTTATTCTGCTTATGGCGATCCGGGATGCTTCCAGAAGGGTGAAATGGCTTGTCTCTCTGCCGCTGATTTTTGAGGTAATTGTGTGCTGCTCCGCCTTCTTTGGCGATATCGCCTTTGGGTATAATGCGGCCAATGAGTTTTACAGGGGGCCTCTGGGCCATACGCCGTTTTTCGTGGGCGGCCTGTACGGCACCATGATTGTGGCGGCAACCTTCTGGCTTGTCAGAAAATCCCTGTGGGAGGAGGGTTTCTTCATCACTGCGGTAGCCATGGTCAACGTGGCGGGGACCGTTCTGGAATCCGTGTATGAACTGGACGGTGTCCTGTCCGCCAGCATTGCCCTTTCTCTGGCGTTTTACTACCTGTTTTTTCATACCTATCAGAATGACCGGGATATTCTTACCGGCATGCTTCTGAGGCGAAAGTTTTACCAGGATGCAGAGCGGTGGGGCTCCTCCGTTACCGGCCTGATTTCCATTGATATGAACGGTCTGAAAGAAATCAACGACCTTTATGGGCATCGGGAAGGAGATCGCGCCATTGCGGCGCTGGCGGTTCAGGTGTCCGGGGTGCTCCCGCCCAGGGCGACATTCTATCGGATCGGCGGCGATGAATTTATGATCATTTGCCGGAAAATGAGCGAGGAGGAGGTGTCCGACCTGGTGAGGAAGATCCGGGAGCAATTGGAAGCGCGGGCATATTCCTGCGCCATCGGTTACGCCATGTGCGCCGGCGCGGAGCAGTTTGAAGAGGCCTGCCATCAGGCGGACGAGCGGATGTACGCCGACAAGCTTCGGATGAAGGGCGTGTTGCCGGGCGAGGCTTCGCGATAAAGCTCGCCTCATCCAAAGAAGGGCGCTTTGCATCGGGGTGGCCCGAGCGGCCCAGCGATATAAAAACCCTCTTGACAGCAGATAAAAAATTGCATAGTATGTTATTGAGAAGGTTAGCGAAAGCTAACCTTTAGCTGTTTTATGATTGGCCGGTCCTGCATGGGTCTTGGTCCCGTGGCCCGGGCAGCGGAACGAATATAAAAGAGGCATACCGCATATGATGATCAACAGGCGGCTGATCGGCATGGTGCCGGAAAGCAAAAAATACATCGGAGCCAATGTAGCCCTCCAGTGGATTTCTCTGCTGGCCAGCATCGGGATGATCCTGTCGGTGACACATCTGTTGCAGTGCCTCTATCTGGGCAGCGCCCACGCAGGCGCGGTACGAACGGCCGCGCTGGTGATAGCAGGCACCCTGCTGGTGAGAGCCCTTTGCGCCAAAGCGGCTGCCCGGATGGGGTACCTTTCCTCCAGAGAGGTCAAGGGAACCCTGCGGCGGATGCTTTATGAAAAGCTGCTGAGGATGGGGATCCGATACAGAGAGCAGGTTTCCACCGCAGAGATGGTGCAGGTCGCTGTGGAAGGCATCGATCAGCTGGAAACCTATTTTGCCTCCTATCTGCCCCAGTTTTTTTACAGTCTGCTGGCCCCGTTGACCCTGTTCGCAGTGCTTGCGTTTATCAGCGTTCCGGCGGCAGCTGTGCTGCTGCTCTGTGTGCCGTTGATTCCCATCACCATTGCGGCAGTCCAGACCTTTGCCAAAAAACTGCTGGCCAAATACTGGGGGGAGTACACCACCCTGGGGGACAGCTTTCTGGAGAACCTCCAGGGCCTCACCACCTTAAAAATCTACCGGGCCGACGATTTGAAGCACCGGGAAATGAATGCCCAGGCGGAACGATTCCGCAAGATCACCATGAAAGTGCTGACCATGCAGCTCAATTCTCTGACCGTGATGGATGCCCTGGCCTACGGCGGGGCGGCTCTGGGAGTGATTCTTGCGGCGTTGGGCATACGCAGCGGTGCCATTACGCTCCAAGGGGGATTGGCTATCATTCTGCTTTCGGCAGACTTCTATATCCCCCTGCGTCTGCTGGGCAGCTTTTTCCATGTTGCCATGAACGGCATGGCGGCCAGCGAAAAAATCTTTCGTTTTCTGGATGCCGAGGAGCCCCGAAAACGGGGAGAAAAAAATTTCCCTTCCGACGGGGCGCTGATCTGTGAAAATCTCTGCTTTTCCTACGAGGAAGAACGGAAGGTCCTGCGGGGTGTCACCTGCTCCTTCCCCCGGGGTAGCTTCACCGCCATTGTGGGGGAATCCGGATGCGGCAAATCGACGCTGGCCTCCATCCTGACGGGGAGAAACGGGGGATATGTCGGCCGGGTCATGGTGGGAGAAACGGAGATAAAGGACATTTCTGAAGAAAGTCTGATGAAGCATATCACCTATGTGGACTTTGACAGCTACCTGTTTAAGGGGAGCGTGAGAGAAAATTTGCGCATGGGCAGTCCCCAGGCTTCGGATCAGATGCTCTGGCAGGTGCTGGAGCAGGTTCGTCTGGCAGATTTCCTGCGGATGGAAAAAGGGCTGGACACGGCGCTCGCCGAGCGGGGAAGCAACCTGTCCGGCGGGCAGCGGCAGCGGCTGGCGCTGTGCAGAGCTATCCTTCACGACAGCCCGATCTTTATTTTTGACGAAGCGACCTCCAATGTGGACGTGGAAAGCGAAAACGATCTGATGGAGCAGATCCGGGCCCTGGCCGGGAACAAAACGAAAACGGTGATCCTGATTACTCATCGATTGGCCAATGCCCGGCATGCAGACACCGTTTATGTCATGGAAAAGGGCCGGATGGAGGAGGCAGGGCCCCATAGCCAATTGATTTCGGCAGGCGGCCCGTACGCGCGATTGTGGGATACACAGTATCGGCTGGAGCACTTTATGGAAGAAAAGCCGGAAATGAAAAGGGGGAGCAAGGGGCATGAAAAAGAGAAGTAACCTCGATGTCTGCCTGCGGCTCATTAGTTTGGTGCGCCCGCTGACGGGATATATGCTCCTTGCCGTGCTATTGGGGCTTTTGGGGCATCTTTGCGCGATCCTGATCCCGGTGTTCGGCGGGATGGTGCTGCTGGATATCCTGGGTACGGGCGCGCACATGACCGCCCGCGCCGCCCTGATTGCTGTGGGCGTATTTGCGCTGCTGCGGGGATTCCTGCGTTACGGAGAGCAATATTGCAATCACTTTATCGCTTTTAGGCTGCTGGCGCTGATACGGGATCAGGTCTTTGCCGCTCTGCGGCGCCTTTGTCCGGCTAAGCTGGAAGGGAAGGACCGAGGCGATTTGATCTCGGTCATCACCTCGGATGTCGAATTGCTGGAGGTGTTCTACGCCCACACCGTTTCGCCCGCAGCCATTGCGGCGCTGGTTGCGCTGCTGATGGGGGGACTGATTGCCCACCTTCATCCTCTGCTGGCGCTGGTTGCGCTGCTGGCCTATGTAACGGTGGGATTGGTAATCCCCCTGATGGTTTCCGAAAGAAGCGGGGAGGCGGGAAATCGTTTCCGCGCCCAGTCCGGGGATTTGAGCGCCTTTGTCCTGGACAGCCTTCGGGGGCTCCCCGAGATCCTGCAGTACGGCAGAGGCAGACAGCGTCTGGTGGAAATGGGTGTCAGAACCGACCAGCTGTCCCGCAGCGAGGAGGTCATGAAGGCCCGGGGGGGGACCGGTGCTGCCGTGACGCAGGCGGCCATTTTAGCTTTTGACGGAGCGATGCTGGTGGCGGCGGCCTCCCTCTGCATGAGGGGCGACATCAGCTTTGCCGCAGCGCTGACGGCGTTGCTCTGCCTCATGAGCTCCTTTGGCCCCTTCATCTCCCTGTCGGCGCTGGGCAGCGGACTGCAAAACACCATTGGCGCCGGCAACCGGGTACTGGATCTGCTGGAGGAGGAGCCGGTGACGGATGACATTATCGGACGGATCTCCTGCAGCTTTGAAGGCGCCGTTGCGGATCGGGTTTCCTTCTCCTACGGCGGCGAGCAGGTTTTGGACCGGGTGTCGGCGGACTTTCCGCAGGGAAGGATTATCGCCATTGCGGGGAAAAACGGCAGCGGCAAATCCACCCTGCTGAAGCTGCTGATGCGCTTTTGGGCAGTGGAAAGCGGAGAAATCCGATTTTCGGAGCGGAGCATCGACCATATCAATACCGCCGATCTGCGGGATATGGAGGGATTCGTCACCCAGGAAACCCATTTGTTTCACGATTCCATTGCGAATAATTTGCGCATCGCCAGGCAGAGCGCCGGGCAGGAGGAGATGGAGGAGGCCTGCAAAAAAGCGGCGATCCACGATTTTATTATCGGATTGCCCCGGGGGTATGAGACCGCCGTGGGCGAACTGGGAGACGCTCTTTCCGGCGGCGAGCGCCAGCGGATCGGCCTAGCCAGGGCCTTTCTGCATGGCGCGCCCTTTCTGCTTCTGGATGAGCCCACGAGCAATCTGGACAGCTTGAACGAAGCGGTTATCCTTCGGGCCATCGATCGGCAGCGGGGAGAGAAAACCGTGGTGCTGGTATCCCATCGGGCGTCCGCCATGCGTATGGCGGACACGGTGTACATGGTAGAGCACGGAAGAATAAGCGGATGAACGGGCCGGGGAGAAAAGGAAGGGAGGCACCCATGAACGTGAAAAAAATCTGCTGGATTGCTGTCGGCTGCCTCAGCCTGGGCCTGGGGGCTTTGGGCACTGCACTTCCATTTTTGCCGTCCGTTCCGTTTCTAATGCTGGCTGCCCTTTGCTTCGGGCGAAGCTCGGAGCGGCTGAGCGGCTGGTTCCGCGGCACCCGGCTGTACAGAAACAATCTGGAGGCCTTTGCCCGGGGAGAAGGAATGCCCTGGAAGACCAAGCTGCGGATCATGATACTGGTTACTGCCGTGATGGGCCTCGGATTTTTCGTTATGAAGGAAGTACCAGCAGGACGTTTGGTGCTGGCCGTCGTGTGGGCGCTGCACATTATTTATTTTGTGTTCGGGGTGCGGACGGCGCCTGCAGACGTTCCCCCCGTACAGGGCGCGGGCTCGGAGCCGGCGGCGGAGGCGGGCGCGCCGGACCAGGAGCTGTGCGGAGACAGAAAAGCTCTCAAGTGAAAGGGGTTGAAATACCGCCGGGAGTAGGATACAATTATCGTTGGTGCCATAGGCGCCGCGATTTTTTGTTGTACGAAGGCATTATTCATAGCGATGCTAGGTAAGGATTTAGGTGAAAAAAATGGAGCAGCAGCTAACAAAAAAATACGGCCTTGCGACGGCCATCGCCATGGTGGTGGGGATTGTCATCGGCAGCGGCGTATTCTTTAAGGCCGAAAAGATCCTGACGGCTACCGGGGGTGACCTGCCCCTGGGGATCCTGGCCTGGGTCATTGGCGGGGGAATTATGATTTCCTGCAGCTATACCTTCGCCGTTATGGCGACCCGCTATTCCTATGTAAACGGCGTGGTGGATTACGCAGAAGCTACGATGGGAAAAGCCTACGGATATTATGTCGGCTGGTTTATGACCATGATTTATTATCCCTCCATTACGTCGGTGCTGGCCTGGGTATCTGCCCGGTATACCGCCGTCCTTTTCGGATGGGATATTACCGGAGGGCAGTGCATGACCATTGCCGGCTTTTATCTGGTGGCCAGCTACGCCCTGAATGCTCTGTCCCCCGTGCTGGCAGGGAAATTTCAGGTGGCTACCACGGCTATTAAGCTGGTGCCCTTGGCCCTGATGGCGCTTGTGGGAACGGTAGTGGGGCTGAATTCCGGTATGACAGTACGAAACTTTACCACTGTGGTGACAGCAATGGACTCATCGACAGCTCTGTTTACTGCCGTGGTGGCCACCGCCTTTGCCTACGAAGGCTGGATCATCGCTACCAGCATCAATGCTGAGCTCCACGATGCCAAGCGAAACCTGCCCAAGGCCCTGGTGGTAGGGACCTTTATCGTTATGGCTACCTACATCCTTTACTATGTGGGGTTGGCCGGCGCCGTAACCAACGAAACCATGATGGCTAACGGACAGGAGAGCGCAAAGCTGGCTTTTGAAACGATCTTCGGATCCATGGCGGGTACCCTGATCTTCGTGGTGGTCATCATTTCCTGCTTGGGGACCCTGAACGGGCTGATGCTGGCCTGTACCCGGGGCATGTATTCGCTGGCGGCCAGAGACGAAGGCGTCAGGCCCCAGGTATTCCGGCAGGTGGATCCGATCACCAATATGCCCACCAATTCCTCCATCTTCGGGGTACTGTTGGCGGCCTTCTGGCTGGTTTATTTTTATGGCGCTAACCTGACGGTGCCCTGGTTCGGTTTTTTCTGCTTCGATTCCTCTGAACTGCCCATCGTGACCCTGTATGCATCCTACATCCTCATTTTCCTGATGATGATGAAAAAGGAAAAGGATCTGCCGGTATTTAAGCGGATTGTTATGCCCGCTATTGCCATTATAGGCTGCGTTTTTATGGTGATCGCCTCTATCTTCTCTCACCGGATGGCGGTGGCAGCCTACCTGGTCATTTTTGGCGTCATTATGCTGGCCGGTGTGTATTTCCGCCACGGCGGGAAAAGGAGCGCGTAGGGACCGGCGTGGATCCCGGCGAACGAAAAGCCTC
>JBGYKY010000095.1:0-2624 GCA_041836105.1 Bacillota bacterium
GGTTGCCGCCTTCATCCTGCCCCTGCTGGGCAACACCATCTGGCTGTACAAGGGCGGCACGGTTGGCGTGATCGATTACATCGCTGCCAACGGGTATGTCTTCTCTTTCCTGGTGGGTATCGTTGTATACGTCCTGCTGATGAAGTCCCCGACCTTTGCCAAGAACTCCTTCATCACCGAAGAGGAGGAGCAGGCCATGACCAAGCGGTAATCGCTCCTGCAATACGAAGGCGTCCTGCTTTGAACAGTTTTGAACAGACGCCGGGGCCCAAAAACCTTCTGCCGGATCTCCTTGAGAGGTCCGGCAGATATTTTTGATCCGATGTCAAGGGCGGCGGCAGAAACTGCTTTTCCTTTGCCGGAAAGAGTCGTCGCCGCGTATCCGGAAGGAGGCAGTATGGAAGAGAAAAACTATGATCGGCCGGCTGAAATCCTGCAGGTAATGATAAAGGGGTTCCGGGAAAGGGCAGCGGCGCCCGCCGGGAACCTGATCCTGCTGGGGATGGCCGCCGGCGCTTTTATTTCCCTCGGCGCGGGCGGGTCCAACATGGTGGCCTTTAACCTGCTGGCAGATCCGGCGACCTTCGGACTGGGACGGGCTGTGGCGGGCATTATTTTCGGCACCGGTCTGATGCTGGTGCTGGTGGCCGGGGGAGAGCTGTTTACCGGCAACACCATGATGATTGCCGGTGTTCTGGACAAAAAAATTTCCTGGAGGGCCATGCTGCGAAACTGGGGGATCGTATTTCCGGCCAATCTGGCGGGTGCCCTGCTGATTGCCTGGATGATGTTCCATACCGGGCTTTTCGACAGCGGTGCGGCAGCTCTTGGAGGCATGACCATTAAAATTGCCGTGTACAAGGTGGGGTTGACCGCTTTGCAGGCGTTTTTGCTGGGCATCCTGTGCAACTGGCTGGTGTGTCTGGCCATCTGGATGGCTGCCGGCGCCCGGGATGTGACGGGCAAGCTATTGTCGGCGCTGTTTCCCATTTGGCTGTTCGTCGCTTCCGGCTTTGAGCACTGCGTTGCCAATATGTATCTGATCCCCGCCGGCATTCTGGCCAAGGCAAACCCGGGCTGGGCGAGAGCTGCGCTGGATCTGGGAGTGGAGCCAAGGGCGCTGGAGGCTCTGGACTGGGGAAGCTTTTTCGTGCGGAATCTGTTGCCGGTGACCGTAGGCAACGCAGAAGGCGGCGGTTTGCTGGTGGCCGGTTTATATTGGATGGTATACCGGAGAAGAGAAGAGCGGAAGCCGGCCTGATCACTGCGCGAGGAATCCGTCCGGGGAGCAGCCCCTTCGCCGCAGCGCCTTGCGATGGGGAGCCGGAGAGAGGCGCAGAGAGACGGCCTGCAGCATTTTCGAAATAAAAAAACCCATGAATCGCGAAATTCGTGGGTTTTCTTTTGGTACTCCCTCGGGGGCTCGAACCCCGGACACCCTGATTAAGAGTCAGGTGCTCTACCAGCTGAGCTAAGGAAGCACGTCGTAGAAGGCGCTGTCAGGCACACAACGAATAATACCACTATGCGCAGGTGTTGTCAACAGTAAAATGTGGAAAAGCGAAGAGGATATCTGCCGGATTTTCTTTTGGCGAAAGCGTCCCGGAAATAGGGAAAAGCCTTTAAATCCTTCACTTTTGTTTGATATTGACGGGCGATTGGTGTATAATATACTAATCTATGATTATGCGATCAAGTGAGCGGTCGTTCACAAAGGAGGCAGGGATGTTCTGCAAAAAGTGCGGAGAAACATTGAGAGCGGCAGATCGATTTTGCAGTAGCTGCGGAGAACCGGCGGGAAACCCGGAAACCGGAGAACAGCCGGTGATCCCTGAGCCCCCAAAGGATCTGGTCTGGAATGTGACCGGCTTCCCTCAGGAGGGGAAGGAGGTAAGGACGCCGGATCTGGATATGGACTGGACAAATGCCGGAGCCGGGTTACCGGCGGAAGGCCTTTTGGCAGGAGAAGGAGACCCGGACTTGGCCGCGCTGCAGCAGCGGCTGGATGCGGAGATCGACCGGATTAACCGTCAAAACCTGCTTCGGGCAGAAGCCTTAGCCAGGACCATCAATGAAAAAAAACAGCGGGAGATGGAAAACGAGGCGGAAGCGAGCGCAGAGATGCCGTTGCCGTTGCTGTTTGCTGAGGAAACGGCGGCAGCCGTCGAGGAAACAGCGCCCGTTATTGAGCCGGAGGAACTCCCTGCCGCATCCGCAGCGGAGAATATCCCGCCGGGAGGCACGGCGGAAGCGTTTCTGCCGAAAAGCACAGCCAAAAGCACCCTGACGGAAAGTACAGCAGAAAGCATCCTGCCGGAAAGCGCAGCGGAGAGGCAGAAACCGAATCCCGTCATCGCCGCCGTCCCGGAACCCGTTTTGCCGGCCAGGCCGTTTTCGGTGGAGGAAGCGGAGCCCGATTGGATTTCGCGGGAGATCCTGGAGCCGGCATGGGTGCTTGGTGAGGGAGCGGCCACGGCTCCCGCCTTCGGGGCCGAGCCCGAAGGGAAGGCGGAACCTGTCGTCGAGACCGAGGCGGAACCTGAAGCAGGGCCCGAGGCAGGACCTGAAGCGGGCTCGGAGCCTCCGGAATTCGTTTCAGGCGCTGTCCTGACGACGCCCCTTGA
>JBGYKY010000096.1:0-3618 GCA_041836105.1 Bacillota bacterium
CAGCTTTTCCGCTTCTCTTCTTGCTTCCTTGGCCCGGTGATCCGTGGTGGAAATCCGCCCTTCCCTGAACAGGTCGGTAACGATATTCCGCAGCATGGCCCTTCTGTGGGCAGTGGGTCTGCCCAATTTTCTATATCCTGGCATCGCCTCTTCTCCTTTCTTAGTCGTCGCTCGGCTTCAGCCCCAGTCCCAATTCTTCCAGTTTGTTTTTGACTTCGTCCAGGGATTTCTTTCCGAGGTTGCGTACCTTCATCATGTCTTCTTCCGTCTTGTGCGTCAGCTCCTCTACGGTGTTGATGGCTGCCCGCTTCAGGCAGTTGAAGGATCGGACGGACAACTCCAGCTCTTCGATGGTCATCTCCAGCGCCTTTTCCTTCTGGTCCTCTTCCTTTTCCACCATGATTTCCAGTGCGTCGGTATTGTCCGTCAGCTCCACAAACAGGTTCAGATGCTCCTGCATGATTTTGGCGCCGATGGAGACGCCCTCCTCCGGAGCAATGGAACCGTCGGTCCAGATTTCCAGGATCAGCTTGTCGTAGTCGGTCATCTGCCCTACCCGGGTGTTTTCGACGGTAAAGTTAACCTTTCGCACCGGGGTGAAGATGGAATCCACCGGAATCACGGCGATGGAATTGCTCTCGCTCTTGTTCTGATCCGCCGAAACATAGCCCCGGCCTCTGGCAATATGGATCTCCATCACCAGACTGGCGTTTTCCTCCAGAGTGGCGATGTGAAGATCCGGGTTAAAGATCTCCAGCTCCACGTCCCCCATGATGTCCGCCGCCGTCACGATCTTGGGCCCCACCGCATTGATGATGGCTCTCTTGGTCCCGTCGCCGCTGATTTTAACAGCCAGCTTTTTCAGGTTCAGAATGATCTCCGTGACGTCCTCCTTCACCCCGGGGATGGTGGAAAACTCGTGAAGGATCCCGTCGATCTTTACGGATGTGACGGCCGCCCCGGGCAGGGAGCTGATGAGTATCCTCCTCAGGCTGTTCCCCAGGGTAGTTCCGTATCCTCGCTCCAGGGGTTCGACAACGAACTTCCCGTAGCTGGCATCTTCTTCTCTGAATATACACTCAATTGTCGGTTTTTCGATTTCTATCACGCAAAACCCTCCTTTTCTTCCGAACAATAGCCCGCGATACCGCTAAAGACCATTATTTGGAATACAACTCGACGATAAGGTGTTCCTCGATGGGGGTATCGATATCCTCTCTCTTGGGCAGTGAAACCACCTTGCCTTCAAGCTTGTCGACATCAACGGTGATCCAGGAGGGAACGCTGATGGTCATGTCTTTGATTTCTTTGAACTTGGGAGAGCTGACGCTCTTTTCCTTGACCCTGACCACATCGCCGGCCTTCACCTCAAAGGAAGGGATATCCACCTTCTTGCCGTTCACGGTGAAATGCCCGTGGGTCACCAGCTGGCGAGCTTCCTTTCTGGAGGAAGCAAAGCCCATGCGGAATACTACGTTGTCCAGTCTGGATTCCAGCATGATCAGCAGGTTTTCACCGGTGATTCCCTTTCTCTTGGCGGCCTTGTCAAACAGGTTTCTGAACTGAGTCTCCAGCAATCCGTAGAATCGCTTCGCCTTTTGCTTTTCGCGGAGCTGCAGCCCGTACTCGGACATTTTTTTTCGGCTCTGACCATGTTGGCCGGGGGCATAGTTTCTCTTTTCCAGCGCACACTTGGTGCTGTAGCATCGTTCTCCCTTCAGGAAGAGCTTCTGCCCTTCTCTTCTGCATAATCTGCAGGAAGCATCCGTATATCTTGCCATCGGTAACGACTCCTCCTTCCTTATACTCTTCGTCTCTTCGGCGGCCGGCATCCGTTGTGGGGAATGGGCGTGATATCCTTGATCATGTTGATCTCCAGCCCGGCTGCCTGCAGGGCACGGATGGCCGCTTCCCTTCCGGAGCCGGGGCCCTTCACGTACACCTCGACGATTTTCAGGCCATGCTCCATGGCCGCCTTGGCTGCTTCTTCGGCAGCCATCTGGGCGGCGAAGGGCGTGGATTTTCTGGAGCCCTTAAAGCCCAGCGATCCGGCGCTGGACCAGGATAATGCGTTGCCGTTCAGATCCGTGAGCGTCACCAGCGTATTATTAAAGGTGGATTGGATATGAGCCTGACCACGTTCAATGTTTTTGCGTTCTCTTCTCTTTTTGCGTACTGTCTTTTTTACAGCTTTAGCCATTTGCTACCCTACCTCCTTTACTTTCCAGCTTTCTTCTTTCTTCCCACGGTCTTCTTGGGTCCCTTTCGGGTCCGGGCGTTGGTTTTGGTGCCCTGCCCCCTTACCGGCAGTCCCCTTCTGTGTCGGATGCCCCGATAGCAGCCGATTTCCATCAGCCGCTTGATGTTCAGGGAGACTTCTCTTCGGAGATCACCCTCCACCATGTAGTCCTGTTCGATGACCTTTCGGATCAGACCTGCCTCTTCTTCCGACAGATCCTTGACCCTGGTATCCGGGTTGATGCCCGTCTTGTTCAGAATCTCCAGAGCGGTAGATCTTCCGATCCCAAAGATATAGGTCAGACCAATCTCTACTCTTTTTTCTCTCGGTAAGTCGACACCGGCTATACGAGCCATACTATTCCTCCTTCTCCGATTCCCGCAGCCACGGCGAAAATCCGGTATTGAACTGAAATAAAAATACATCTATAGAGAAAAGCCCTGAGGTAGTCCCGTTGCCTCACGGCAAGAGAACACAGCCGCTCCCCGCGGGTTTTTCCTTAGCCTTGCTTCTGCTTGTGCTTGGGGTTTTCACAGATGACCATGACCTTACCATTCCGCTTGATCACTTTGCACTTTTCGCAGATGGGTTTTACGGAAGCTCTTACTTTCATTTTTCTTCCTCCTATATTCCTACATTGCGTTAACCGTTATTTATCTCGCCAGGTGATTCTGCCCCTGGTCAGGTCATAGGGAGATAATTCCACCTTTACCCGGTCTCCCGGCAGAATCCTGATGAAGTTCATCCGAATTTTTCCTGAAATGTGTGCGAGGATTTCATACCCGTTTTCCAGCTTCACCACAAACATGGCGTTGGGCTGGGCGTCCACAACGGTGCCGAAAACCTCAATGACGTCTTTTTTCGCCATAGGTTACACCTCTCCTTTAATGACCCTATAGGGTGATCGGTTCCGGTTCGTCATCAGTAATAACGACCGTGTTCTCATAGTGAGCGGACAGCAGGCCGTCTGCGGTAACCACGGTCCAGTTATCCGGCAGCACCTCCACCTCAAAGCCGCCCTGATTGATCATGGGCTCAATGGCAAAGACCATACCCTTGACCAGCCTGGGGCCCCTTCCCGGTTTTCCGTAGTTGGGGATCTGGGGCTCTTCATGCATATCCCGTCCGACGCCGTGTCCCACAAAATCCCGGATAACAGAAAAGCCTTCGCTCTCCGCCTTGGTTTGAATAGCGTGGGAAATGTCCGATAGCCGGCAACCGGGACGGCAGAATTTCAGCCCCTCGAAGAAGCTGTCCCTGGCAGCGTCGATCAGCTTCCGGGCCTCCGGGCTGATCTGTCCCACCCCATAGGTCCGGGCAGCATCGCTGATATACCCCTTGTAGGTGCATCCCACGTCCACGCTGACGATGTCGCCGTC
>JBGYKY010000097.1:0-2806 GCA_041836105.1 Bacillota bacterium
GCAGGGGTCTTCCAAAAGCCATATAATCATCGTAAGGAAAAGCGTTCGCCAGAGACGGGCGCAGAAAAAACAAAAGAAAAGAGCAGAATAAATATAAAGAATTATAAAGAATAAAGGAACAGGGCAAAGGGAGGGCAATATGATGCAGATCTACGAAAGGCTGCTGGCTTCGGTGGACAGTATTCGGCGGAAAACAGATTTTATACCCGCCGTCGGCGTTGTTTTGGGCTCGGGATTGGGCCGGTATGCCGACGAGGTAGAAGCAGTGGCAACCGTTGAGTACAAAGATATTGAAGGATTTCCTGTATCGACGGTCATGGGCCATCGGGGACGGTTCATCCTCGGCTATTCCGACGGGGTCCCGGTGGTGGTCATGGCAGGCAGGGTCCACTACTACGAAGGATATTCCATGCCGGAGGTGGTGCTGCCCATCCGCCTGATGGGCATGCTGGGAGCGAAGGCTCTTTTACTGACCAATGCGGCGGGCGGGGTCAACGGGAATTTCCGGCCCGGTGATTTTATGCTGATCACGGATCACATCGCAGCGCTGGTTCCCTCTCCCCTGATCGGCCCCAACCCGGATCAGCTGGGCGACCGGTTTCCCGACATGAGCAGCGCCTATGATCCCCAGCTGAGGGAGGCGATCCGGGCGGCGGCCCTGGCAGAGGGAATCCCCCTGCAGCAGGGTGTCTATTGCCAGTTTACAGGCCCGGCCTTTGAAACGCCTCAGGAGGTGAGAATGGCCAGGATTCTGGGCGCTGACGCCGTGGGCATGAGCACGGCGGTGGAGTGCGTCGCCGCTAACCACATGGGACTGCGGGTCTGCGGCATTTCCTGCATTTCCAACCTGGCGGCGGGCATCTCTCCGGTGCCCCTGAGCCATCAGGACGTATTCGACACGGCCAGCCGAGTGGAGCCGCTGTTCCGCAGGCTGGTAAGGGAAAGCGTTCGGGCTGTCTACAAAGAGCTGTAGCGGAAAACGGCGCCCAAAGACGGAAGAGACGGGGCGGAGGAGGCCGTTATGCGCCCATCCTCGTTTCCTGCGGCTCCTCCTTCAGCTGGTGCTTCACTCGATCCTGCTCCTCGGAATTTTTGGCGTCGTTCCACTGATCCATGGTGCCGACCAAGTAGCCGGTGATCCGGCGGATGCGCTCAAAGGGAACCGGTTCAAAGCGATAGGAAAGGTTCACGAAATCACCATCCTCCTCAATGGTCAGGGACTGCACCTTTCGATGATATTTGCTTTCGATGTAGTTGAGATACGCTTGCTCTTCCGCTTTGCTCAGAGCAGATGTGATGACTGCGGCCATGGCAGGTCCTCCTTCTTATGAGTATGATTTCGATGTGATCACATCACCTGGTGAATATTATACACCGAAGCACCATATCTTGTATAGAGAGTTTCACAAAATTTTTTCGCACTTGCCTCCAACTCTCCCCTGTGTTAAGATGATAGCGGTATCTGATACCGCTATAGTCAGGCCCCCATAGTTAAACGGATATAACGGAAGTTTCCTAAACTTTTGTTGGTGGTTCGATTCCGCCTGGGGGTGCCATTTGCTGCCGATGCATCCGGGCGTCCGTCCGGATGTGTTTTTAATAGAAGGGGACGGGTCATGGCAAAATCCATGGAGTTAGAGGGGGGAACCGGGAACGGCTGGCGACGGCGGGCCGGGATTTTTCTCGCCGGGCAGCAGCTGTCTCTCTTTGGGTCGGCTGTTGTCAGCTTCGCCGTGGTCTGGTACATCACCCTGCAAACCGGCTCCTCCACCATGATGACGGGGGTGATTCTGGCAGCATTTCTGCCGCAGATCCTGATCGCGCCTCTGGCCGGGGTATGGGCCGACAGATACAATCGGAAATGGCTGATCATCGTCTCCGATTCCCTGACCGCGCTGGCGACATTGGCGCTGGCAGTCTGCTTCCTGATGGGGAAGGGCTCCCTGACCATGATCCTGATCATTAACGCCATCCGTTCCGTGGGCTCCGGTATCCAGGCTCCGGCAGTGGGTGCCATCCTGCCTCAGATCGTTCCGGTGGAGCAGCTGACCCGCATCAATGGCCTGAACAGCTCGCTCAATTCGGTCATGACCCTGCTTTCGCCGGCCGTGGCCGGCGCCATGCTGGGCGCAGCAGGGTTTGGCCATACCCTGATGATCGATGTGGTGACCGCCGGGCTGGCGGTGGGCGTCATGTCCTTCCTGTCGGTGGGGAGGCCGGACCGCGGGCCGGCGCCGCAGGAAAAGGGGATTTTCCGCGAGCTGGCCGCCGGCATCCGCTACACCCGGAAGCATCCCTTTATCGGCAGGCTGCTGATTCTGTACGCTATTTTCTTTTTTCTGGTGACCCCGGCCGCCTTCCTGAGTCCCATCATGATTGCCCGCAGCTTCGGTGCAGAGGTGTTCCGCCTGACGTGGAACGAGATCGTCTGGACCGGCGGAGCGATTGCCGGCGGCTTGCTGATCGCTGTCACCGGACAATTTCAGAATCGAATCAAAACACTGGCCCTGTCGGCCCTGGGCTTCGGTATAACCTTCATATTGATCGGGTTGGCGCCTACCTTTACCCTGTACTTGATCGTGATGTTTGTCGCCGGCATCTTTATGCCCTATTTCAGTACGGCGGAGACGGTGCTGCTCCAGGAAAACGTGGAGGAAGCGATGCTGGGTCGAGTGTATTCCATGGTCCAGCTGATCATTTCCGCGGTGATGCCTCTGGGCATGGTCTTTTTCGGGCCGCTGGGAGACCGAGTCCGGATCGAGACCATTATGATCGCTTCCGGCATCGGTGTACTGCTGCTGATCCC
>JBGYKY010000098.1:0-8160 GCA_041836105.1 Bacillota bacterium
AAGGAAATGTTTTTCAGCACCGGGTGCTCTTTATAGGAAAATGTCAGGTTCTTGACTTGGATCGGCATGGCGGCCCTACCTTTCCTTCCAGATGAGATAAAGGAAAAAGGGCGCGCCAACGAAGGCGGTGAGGATCCCCAGGGGGATCTCGCTGGTGGCCAGCATGCGGGCGAAGTTGTCCACGGTGATCAGGAAGCCTGCTCCGATCAGGAGGGCAGCCGGCAGCATAAACCGATAATCGTTGCCCACCAGCATGCGGGCAAAATGGGGGATCACCAGCCCCACCCAACCGATAAGGCCGCTGACGGAAACGGCGGCGGCGGTGATCAGGGTGGCACTGAGAATGACGATCCCTCGGATCAGGGGGGCGTTGACGCCCATGGTTTTAGCTTCGTCATCCCCCATGGTCAGCACGTTGATCTGCCACCGGAGCAGCAGAATGGGTATGATCCCGAAAAGGATGACGGGGCCGGCAAACACCAGATCCTGAACCCGGATGGAAGCCAGGCTGCCCATCAGCCAGTAGGTGATGGCAGGCAGGGTATTGGTAGGATCCGCCACCAGCTTAATAAAGGAAACCCCAGCATTGAAGAGGGAACCGATCATGATGCCCGACAGAATCAGCCCCAGGGTGGGACTGATGCGGATCTTCTGGCTGATGAGGAACACGGCGGTCACCGCTGCCAGGCCGAAGAAGAAGGCCGACAGGGAAACGCCCCTGTAGCTCAGCGCCAGGAAGAGCCCCAGCGCGGCGCCGAAAGCTGCGCCGCTGGAGGCACCCAAAATATCGGGGGAAACCAGCGGATTCTGGAAAATCCCCTGATAGGCCGCTCCGGCACAGGCCAGCCCCGCGCCCACGACGGCGCCCATCAGTACCCGCGGCAGGCGGATCTGAAAGACCACGGTTTCCGCCTGCTCCGGCCAGGTTTGAGAAATTTCCACTACTTGGGAAAGGAGGATCTTTATCAGTGTGACCGGATCAATGGGGTATCTGCCCAGCAGAAAGGAGATGACAAAGCAGCCGGCAAACAGGATCGCCAGCCACAGGCACCGCCATCGGACACGCTTTGAAGAAATGACCATCTTGCTCCACTCTGCCTCACGCTGCTTCTGCGCCCGTATTTTTTTATAATTTAACTCAATCAAAACAAACCAAACACAACTTAATTCGTTTATATTTTATCAAACCGTGCTTTTTCTGTCAATGGGCGGAGGCGGGGAGAGATGTCTGCCTTATCCGGCATCACGAGCAACAGATCAGGGATATTTATCCGAAGAAAACAGATGTGCTTTGCATTTCGCTGTATTGGTATAAGGCAAAAGATATCTGCATATTATTACAATGCTTATGTGCAGATAATTATTGTATATCTTCACATAAGCACATAAGAGGGCAGAATTATATGCAAATAGGAGGGCTTCCGATAAGAAGATTTGATTGTTCTTTTCTTAATGACGGACTTTTGCCTGCAAATCTCGTAAATCTCACGGCAGGCATTGCTTCCCTGAAAGCCATGGCAGGCGTTCGAAAAGATGAGCCTATCCATTTCCGGCAGCGTGAAATTTTGCATCTGCATGAGATGCTGCTGTCTGTCGCCGGATATGAATTTGGAGGACGTTATAAAATGGGTATGATGCTTGGGAAATATGTGTCTTTTGGGGAACAGATCAATCATCACGAAGCATTTTATTACGAGGCACTGGGGCAGTCTTCGGATGGCTGGCACACAAACGAGAGCAGCTTGGGAAAAACAGGCCAAACAAAAGCTTTCTGACCGGAGGGTCAGAAAGAAAATAACTATGTGCATAAATTCGGATATTTCTGCTGATGGCTTCAAGGGATGATTTCAAGAGAGCATCCCAGGGCTTGCGTCAGCCCTGCTCCCGGGTGATCCGGGACAGAATTTCTTCCGGCTCCTGCATGGCGCCCTTCCCCAGGTCGCCGCAGGCCAGCATGGACTCCCTGGGCTCCAGGATATGGAATCCCCTGGCCTTCAATTTTTCCAGGTTTTCCTGAAAAGCAGGATTTTCGTACATGGCGGTGTTCATGGCCGGTGCGATGTACACCGGCTTGTTTCGGACGGCCAGCATGACCGTGGACAAAAAATCGTCGGCAATGCCGCCCGCCAGCTTGCCGATGATATTGGCTGTGGCCGGGGCAATGAGGACCAGGTCTGCCCGCTGCGCCAGGGAGATATGGGTCACCTCCCGCGGAATGACCTCTTCAAACATATCGGTATACACCCGGTTGTGGGTCACCGACTGGAAGGTCAGGGGGGCTACAAACCGGCAAGCGCTTTCCGTCATCAGCACCTCCACATTCCAGCCGGCCTTGGTCAGCCGGTTGGCCAGATCGGCCCCTTTGTACGCCGCGATGCTGCCGGTAACGCCCAGTAGGATGGTTTTCATCGGCTCTGCCCTCCTGCTTCTTTATATTTTTCTTTATAGTTTCCTTTATGGTTTGGTATATATTTTCCTTTCATTCCTTCTTCCCTCCGGATTCGCCCGACCGCTGCGCCGGGATCGCCGGCGATCCCGGCGCCTCCATAACTCTGCGGCAGATGATGTCGGCGATTTCTTCCTTGGTCTTCATTTCGTCGTATCGCCCGTCCTCGTGAACCAGATAGCCGGGATGAGCGTCGCCCCGGATCTCCGACAGGTCGTTGGCCAACACAAAGGCACATCGGTTTTTGACCAGCAGCCGATGGGCCGTCTCGATCAGCTCCTCTCTGGAAACGCCGCTGAGCAGCTTGAAGCCCACCAGCAGCGTGCCGGGGCTCCATTCCTTGATCAAGGAAATAACCTTTGGGTTTTTTTTCAAAAGGATGACCAGATCATCGATCTCAGAGCTGATTTTTCCCGGGCCCTGCAGTTCCTGTCCCCGCTTTTCCAAATCGACGCCGCGCGAAGAACACCTTTCCCTTTCCCGAAGAACGCTCAGGGTAGTCACCTCTCTCACGGCATAATCGCTGACCGCCATAGCGTGGATGACCCCGTGGATCCGCTCTGCCTTCAGAAGCCTTTCCAGAGCGTCGGCCAAATCCATGGCCCCTCCGATGGGTATCGGCGTCACCTGCTTCCCCACCGGCGTCTCTGCCCGGCTCCCATGGAGGTAATACAGGGTATCGATGGTATCTCCCCACTCCCGGAGCAGGGTTTCCCCAATGATTTTTCCCAATCGGCCCGTGGAAATATTGGTAATGGCCCGCACATCGTCGATCCGTTCCGAGGTGCCTCCGGCCGTGATAATCAGCTTCATCCCTTCCCTTTTCCCCTTTTCCTTTTCCCTCCGGCTCCCTCCGGCGATCAGCGATTTCCCGCCCCCCTCTGAAGATTTTCTCGGGAACCCTGCGTAGAACGGCGGAAAATGGCGTATAATATATCATTAAGAGCGTTCTGCCTCGTACCGCTGCCTTCCCCGGAAGGTCGCCGGGCTACGCATACCCGCATACCATATTATACCACAAAGGGTGCTTTTAGGAAAGTGTCATCCGCCTCCCCAAGAGCCCCCGGACACGAGGAGGTGTGTCTTGGACAACATATTGTTTGCCTTTACGCTGACCCTGTTTGCCGGCCTCAGCACCGGCATCGGCAGCCTTCTGGCATTTTTCACGAAGAAAACCAACGCCCGCTTTCTGGCGGTAAGCCTGGGCTTTTCCGCCGGTGTCATGATCTACGTATCCATGGTGGAAATCTACCAAAAGGCCTTTGCATCCCTGGAATCGGCGCTGGGCGAAAGCACCGGGGGGTGGGTGGCGGTAATCAGCTTTTTCGGCGGCATGGTGCTGATCGGCCTTATCGACAAGCTGATCCCCTCGGCTGAAAACCCCCACGAGCTCCACTCGGTGGAAGAGCTCTGCTGCGATATTTCCGACCCGGAGAGTCACCATCGGTGTGTCCGGGAAAAATATGAGGAGGCTGCGAAAAGCAACAAGCTGCTCCGAATGGGCCTCTTTACCGCCCTGGCCATTGCCATCCACAACTTCCCGGAGGGGCTGGCCACCTTTATCTCTGCATTGCAGGAGCCGGCTGTAGCCATTTCCATTGCCATCGCTATTGCTCTCCACAATATCCCAGAGGGGATCGCCGTTTCCGTGCCCATTTATTACGCCACCGGCAGCCGGAAAAGGGCGCTGGTTTACTCCTTCCTCTCCGGCTTTGCAGAGCCCCTGGGCGCGCTGATCGGTTACCTGATCCTGATGCCCTTCCTCAGCGACGCCATGTTTGGCATTGTATTTGCGCTGGTGGCCGGGATTATGGTCTTTATCTCTATCGATGAGTTGCTTCCCTCGGCCCGGGAGTATGGCGAGCATCACCTGTCCATCTATGGGCTGATCGGCGGCATGGTGCTGATGGCTGTCAGTCTGCGGCTATTTATGTAGGGCTGCCGGCCTGCGGCTGTTTATGCAGGGCGGCCGGTCGGATAAAGCGTTCAAAAAACCGCTGCAACCCTTGTAGCTCCAATGATTGCAGCGGTCGATCCCGACACGCTCTGTCAGCCGCGCTCTACCGGCGCATTAATCGGCGCTCCATACCACTACCATATCCGCGGAGGCATCGCTGTCGTCTGTGATATCATAGGCGCGGATACTCTTTCCTTCCCGGAGGGAGCTGTGACTGCTGGCGGTGTATGCCTTTTTATCCGAAGACAGCACGTATACCACGGCGTTTTCCTTGATCTCCAGCAGAGCGCCATCCGCGTTCACCAGCCTCAGGACGCCTGCATCCGCCTTAAAAATCTTTTGAAAGGAACCGCCGGTCAGCTCGATGAACCCATCCCCGGCAGAGTCTCCCGCCTTAACGAACCCCCGGATTTGCCCGTCTCTGCTGTCCATCTGAATGACATCGCCGTTCAGGGTGTCCACGGGCGCCGCCAGACCGGCAGTGCCCAGCCAGGTGATCTCTCGTCCGGCCACCAGAGAACGGATCCCGATGACCTTTTCTCCCGATGCGTTGAGCAGGGAGGAGGTTTCATTGATGACGCCGTATACCTGCCCGGAAAAGCCCACATCCATAGGCAGGATCAGAGAGGTGATCCTGTCTCCCTCCATGGCGTACCACAGAGGCGTTGTCACATTCTTATACTTATAGACGGTATCCTGCCGGAAATCCTCTGTCTTGGTGCTGAGGGTCATAGCGCTGCTGTAATCCGCTTTTTTACCGGTGGCGTAGACCGCTGCGTCGGGCGACAGCTTCTTGCCGTCCACCTCTGTCATGGTGCTGTTGAAGCTTCCTGTCACAAAGGTCTTTCCCTCCAGGGTCGGTACCACGGCGGACGGCGTTGCCTTGCCGGCAGACGACTGCCCACTGTGAGCCGCTTCGATTTTGCTCAGGGCGTTGCGGAGCACCTGGGCGGTCACGCCCTTGGAAGCCTCCTGAGCGCCTGCGGGCAGGACAGAGATTCCGTCATAGAACCCCAGCTCCTTCGCCTTAGCCGCAAAGGCCTCGGGCCAGGCACCGGTCAGTTGGCTGTCCTTGTACCCCGCAGCCCGAACCGCCATGGCCGTCAGCTCGTGGAGCGTAACGGACGCCGCCGGCCGGAAAGTGCCGTCCGGATAACCGCGGACCACACCCTGCTTGACGGCGTAGGCGATATATCCCTCGGCCCAGCCATATCCCGACATATCGGAAAATCCGCTTTCCACCGGCTGAGTCGCTGTGCCCCTGAGCTCTACCTCTGCGGGCTTCATCGCCTTGGCTACCATGACGCAGGCCTGGGCTCTGGTCAGCTTGCTGTCAGGATAAAACATTCCATCTACGTCTCCGGTAACGATCCCCTTTTCCTGCAGGGTCTTCACCGCCTGCTCATAGGGTGTCCCCGCCACATCCGGCGGAAGCTCTGCGGCAAAAGCCGCGCCGGCGCACAGCAGCAGCACTGCCAGCGCCAGGGGGAAAATCCGCTTCATTTTCATCATTGGTCGCGCTCCTCCTTATCGGTGTTCCTATTAACATTCATCTCTACAGCTATCGGGATCTATCGGGCATCCGGCCGGATCCCTTCACCGCGTGCCCAACGTGCGCCGACCGCCCACGCCGCCCAACGCTTTGCTGCATACCGCCGCTTACGACGGTTTCAGGGTGGACATGTTTCGATACATCAGCAGTGCGACATCTCCCCGGGTGGCCGGTGCGGCCCAGTCGGTAATGGCTACCGGACCCGGCATATTATAAAGCTGTGCATAGGTGATGATATTCCGGGGCCATGCGCCGTATTGGGCGATCTCCGCCTCCGCATTGGGGCCTCTGAATCGGGCGATCATGGTCACCACCTCCTGATATGTCACCGGGTTGGCCGGTGCAAAGGAGCTGCCGCCCACGCCCTGGAGGAGCCCTGCCCGATAGCAGGCGTTGATGGAGCCCCTGGCCCAGGTGTATCCTGCCAGATCCTGAAAGATCTCTTCCTGTTGCAATTCGACGGCCTTACCCGCTTGGTTGGTGGCCCTGGCCATCATGACAGCAAACTCTGCCCGGGTGATGTTGCGCTCTGCATGAAACAGGCCGTCGGCATCGCCGGTGATGACCTTGTTGTCCGTCAGCGCCTTGACCGATAAAAAGTAATGGGTATTGATCACATCCTGGGGATAGATGACCTGGGAATTCCACTGGCTGAAATCGACATCGGCAAAGGCTGCCGCCGCGCCGGTCATAGCCAGGATCAGCGCCATCAGAGCGATCCGGGCTGCTGCTTTCTTTTTCATTGCATTTCTCTCCTTTTGTTCCGCCGGAGACGCCTCCGGTCTTCCCGTTACCGCTGTAAATAGCTTTCGATGCTCTGTCGGATAAACTCCTGGTCTGTCAAGGCCAAAACGCTCTGGGCGGAGCTTTCCATCCCGGAGGTTCCCACGGCCTGTTCCACCGTTCCCTTGAGCCAGCAGCTGTTTCTCAGCAGGCCGTAATTCCGTCCCACCAATCCACCGGTTGCAGTGGTCCCGGTGATCTGCGCCTTGCTGAAGGAATATTCCACCAGCCGGCCGCTGTATCCGGCGATACCGCCGGTATAAGAGGCTCCCCGGAGGGTCACCCCTTCCCCGACGCCGCAGTTTTTCACGATCCCCTTGCTGTAGCCCGCCACCGCTCCGGTGTATTCCCGGCCCGCTATCTCTGAATCGTCGATTTTGAGATTGGTGATCACACTTTTTTCATCCGCCCAGCCAAAGAGCCCTGCGTGGTCGACCAGCGTCCGGGCTCCCGTCGGCTGGGAAGCTGCCACAGTTCCGACGATCTTCAGCCCGCTGACGGTATGTCCGCCGCCGTTAAAGGTCCCTGTAAAGGGAGCCTCCCGGGTTCCGATGGGCCGGAAATTTCCGCCGCTCCAATCGGCCGCGGCAGAACCGGAGGGCTGCACCTCCGTTTCAAAATCCCCGGTGATCCGGATGGAAGCAGTCAAAAGGAAATGAACCTCCTGGCCGGCATACTCCCGGACGCGGTTCAACTGCGCCTCTGTGGAGATTCGATAAGGATCCTCCGCCGTGCCCGAGCCTTCGGTCAACGCGCCCCCTGCCGCCGAAGCCGCGCTCCCGGAGGCCACCGCGCCGGAGGTGCCGGAGGAGGCTGACTGCCCGGCAGCAATCTGGTCAGCACGGCCGGCGATGACCGTTTCTCCCTTTTTGATTTTAAGCAGCAGGATCGCCGCCTCTTCTCTGGTTAAAAGCATCCCGGGCCGCAGGACGCCCTCCGTATTGTTCAGATACCCCTTTTTCATCATGATCCGATAATACGGCTTTGCCCAATCGGCGATGGCCTCCCGGTCTCTGGCCCGGATGTCCACTGCTTCGCTGTCCGTCCCCTGGTCCGGAATAATGGTCGCCAGGATCTTGACCGCCTCCTGTCGGGTGATATTCAGGCCGATGCCCACCTTCTGCCAGCCGATGCCCTCGGTAATTTTGGCTGCCACCATGGTCTTTACCACGGGGACATACCATTCGGCGGGATCCACATCAATGAAATCCAGTACGGTGGCAGAGGTATCCGGCCGCACCGTCAGCACGTTGCTGATCATGCTGAAAAACTCTTCTCGCTTGATGAGACCATCCGGTCGATAGGTGTCATCAGGGTATCCCCGGATTATGCCGAGGCTGACGGCCTCTCGAATGGTAGCTTCCGATCGGTGGCCGGCAATGTCCGTCAGCTCTCCGGCGAAAGCACTGCCGGGTGTGCCCG
>JBGYKY010000099.1:0-36519 GCA_041836105.1 Bacillota bacterium
CTTCTTCTCTTGTAAATATAGTAGTCGGCTACAAATACTGCGGCGATAGGCGCCAGAATCATGCCATAGTTATTCATCCAGGTGAAGATGTACGCAGCACCGGAGCCGTAGATCCACCAGGGCTGGAAGACGAAGGTCGCGATGATGCAGGTGATGACAACACCCTTCTTGTAGGAAATCCGGGTGGGGCTCAGGTTGCTGAAGCCGTTGGCCGGAGCAACTACATTGGCCGCTACGCAGGTCGTAATGGTGGCGATAACAACACCCAGCGCACAAACGATAATGATCAGCTTGTTATCTACATAGTAGAAGATGTTGGTGGGGTCGAACATGGCCGCGCCCATAGTCAGCTTCGTTACCTGAGCAAAGAAAGCGCCGACGAAGGCCAGGGCAAACATGGGGATGGGCACACCGTACAGCTGAGCCCGGAACTGCACCTTCTGAGACCTGGCATATCGGGAGAAGTCAGGAATGTTCAGCGCCATGGTAGCCCAGAAAGCGATATTGCCGGTCAGGCAGGCGCAGAATACATAGATCACTCCGCCGTTGGCCTCCAGGGCCGCCCAATCGTTCCCCTGGGCCATAACCTCGCTGACGGGGATACCCGCGGCGCGCACCTGCATAATGGACCAGAGCAGCAGCAGGATGATGACGACAACCAGAATGGGGGATCCGATGTTTTGAACCCATTTGATGTTTTCAAACCCGTTATAGGCTACCCACAGGACGAAAGCCATGAACAGGAAGAAGCCGATCAGCTGTCCGACAACGACCGCATCGTTCCCGGGAAGGCCGACAGTAACGCTATTATCCGCAAAGAAGGGAATGATCGTCCCCAGGATGGCAGCGATAGCGCCTCCTCCGACCCAGGCCTGAACCGAAGTCCATCCGCAGGCCACCAGGCCTCTCATGACAGCCGGCACGTGGGCACCGACGGCACCAAAGGTCAGTCTGGCAAAGATCGGAAAGGGAATGCCGTACTTGGTCCCTGCATGGGAGTTCAACTGCATAGGGATCAGGATGATCAGGTTGCCGAGCACAACGTTCAGGATAGCCATCCAGGGGGACAGGCCCAGAGCGATGGCTGCCGATGCAAGGGACAGAGCCGGGATGCAGATACACATTCCGACCCAGAGCGCCGTAATGTTATAGGTCGTCCAGGTCCTCTGCGCGATCGACGTGGGCTCCAGGTCTACGTTGTAGTACTTAGAGCCGGTCAGCTCTGCGCGAGCTTCGTCGGTCAGTTCAAACAGGCCGTCCCGCTCTATCTGGGTATAAATAGCCATAAACACCTCCATAGTTAATGATAGAAAATAATTGCGCACAGAGCCCTCCGCATCCCGGAGCCGCAACCCCCGTCGCAGGCACCAGCAAGCAGAAAGCCCCCGAAAAATCTCATCCCTTCGATCTCCGTCGCCTCCGGCATTCAAGCTCGGGACCCGATGAGCGCGAAGCCGCCTGAATCCGACGTACAAGCGAGGGGCGTGATTTCCCGTTTTGAATATATTCCATAAACTTGAGTACATATCAACTGCAAAAATCATATGAACATAAACTTAACTTCATACCCCAAAACATGAATTTGGCTTCACGTTTTGGGGACGTTTGACAACATTTCAGAGGGATGTTTGCGAGTCGGGAAAAACTGTGATAAAATAGGTGAACAATCGGCAGCTTTCCGCAAAAGCTCCGAAACCCTGGAGGTTCAATATGAAAATAGGCGCCTTTGCCAAAAAATTCGGGCTAAACATTAGCACGGTTCGGTTTTACGTTAACCATGGCCTGCTGACGCCCCGAAAAATCGGAGGTCAGTACGATTTCGATGAAACCGCCGTTACCGATATGCAAAAAATTTTAAAATACAAGCAGTTTGACTTTACATTAGAAGAAATCCAACTGCTTTTCTTTATGGAGACTACTTCTCATTATAACGACGACGTGGTGCTGGAGGTATGTACCGATCTGCTGAGCAGCAAACGGGACAGCCTGCTGGAGGAGCAGGCGAAAATCGCAAGATCCATCAAGGACCTGGAGCGGGAAATTCGGAATCTGCCGGCCTCGGCGCCATCGGGCGGACCTCCCTCAGGGGTTCCCTTTGCCGTGCTTCCCAGGCTTTACTGTCCCGATTGCCACATCCCGCTCCAACTGGATTCTGCCAGTCTGTCCGGCGGCAGCATCCAGAAAGGCCTGCTTTCCTGCGGCTGCGGCTATCGTTCTACCATTGAGGACGGCATTATTTTCCCGCCGCACTACGCTGAGGATACGCCCTTTAAGGCTTTTGACAACATTGATTCCGTAATGGCCATGAAGAACCAGTTCAGCCCTCTTTACCGCAAGCTGCTCGCCAAGTGCTATATCTGGATGTACAACCAGATGGCCGGAAAACTGGAAGAGCCCCGATGCTTTATGGTGGGGCCCTTCACCTTTAATTTTCTGCTGGGCTTCATTGAGCGGCTGGGGAAAAAACACCTGTATATTGTCTTTGATCCTTCCGCCAAGCGCATCAGCAAGCTAAAAAAATACCTTTCCGTCTGGAACGACCGCATCGTCTACATGGTGGGAGATGCTTCCCGCCTGCCCATTCAGGCGGGAACGGCGGACTGCTTTATCGACGATTACTCCACCTCTAACTCGCTCTTTACGTACGGCGGCTTCTCCACGGAAAGCCTGGCGCCCCTGATCAAGCCGGGCGGAGATATCCTGGGAGTCTTTACCACGTACGCCCAGGCGCCGAAAAGTCTTCGAAATTTCAGAAAAAGCCATCCCGGGTTCCCACCGGACAAAATGACCCTGGCCGGCCTGAAATACCAGTGGTCGCTTGAAAAAATCGAGTTTGTGGACAAAAAGCTCATCGGGACCACCACTCCCGGCGAAATCCACTTTCCGCAAAACGAATTGGGCGAGCCTGTGGAGATCCACGGCTACCATGCCCGCAAGGCCCCCGCAGCAGACCACGGAGGCGATGCGCAGCCGACAATCAGAGATACTGACCGAAATTGACCGTAACGGTCTTCAGGAAGGTGACTTCCTCAATGGTGTACTTTCCGCCGATCCGTCCGCTTCCGGTTTCCGTTCCCGGACAGCCGCCAAAGGGCTGGTGCGGCTCCCAGAAGCCGCAGGATTCATTGATGCACACATTTCCGGCTACCAGGCGGCTCTGGTACCAGAAGGCCCGCTTCAGGCTGGAGGTATACACGGACATTTGCAGCCCCAGTTTGGTGCTGTTGGCCATCTTCAGCGCTTCCTCATCCGTTTCAAACTCGATGATGGGGATAACCGGGCCGAAGGTCTCCAAATCGTGAAGCATCATCCCCGGCGCCACCTGATCCATGACCGTCGGTTCAAAATACAGATTGGTGGGGAATCCCGGTGCCCGTCTGCCGCCGCACAAAATTCTGGCTCCCTTGGCAACGCCCTCGGCAATGTGGGACTCCACTTTTTGCACTACAGGGTCGTTGTTCATGGGCCCCATGGTGGTTTTGGGATCCAGCGGGTCGCCCAGCACGATCTCATCCACCGTTTTCAGCAGTTCTTCGGTAAATTTCTTCTTCAGGCTTTTATGCACCAGCACCCGCTGGGTCGAGCAGCACACCTGCCCGGCATTCATCCAGGCACCATAGGCCGCGCCCCGCGCTGCCGCGGCCACATCGGCATCCTCGCACACGATTTCCGGCCCCGTACCGCCCATTTCCAACAGCATCGGTTTTAAGCCCGCCACCTTCTGGATCCTCTTGCCCGTCTCATCTTCGCCGGTAAAAGCGATGGCATTCACCAGGGGATGGGACACCAGCTGCTCCCCCACCGCAGGGCCGGGCCCCATGACCAGATTAAACACGCCCCTGGGGCACCCGGCCCGCTCGATGGCCTCGGCAAAATGGACCGCTGAAATGGGTGTGTAGGAGGCCGGCTTCATCACCATGGTATTTCCTGCCACTAAAATCGGCGCAATGTGCTCGGCCGGCATGACCATAGGAAAATTCCATGGCGAGATAGCCGCATAGACCCCGTTGGGCTCTCTTTTGGTGAAAATCTTTCGATTGCGATCCTTGGAATACAGGATCTCACCGTTTAAACGAATCAGATCCTCCTTAGCATTCCGCAGGTTCTCCGCCGATTCGATCACCTCGCCGATCCCCTCCTGCGCCAGGGATTTTCCTTGCTCCAGCGTCAGATCCCGGGCAATTTTGTCGGCTTCCTTTTCCAGCTCGTCGGCAATGCGACAAACCAGGTCTCCCCGCTCTGTATCCGACCAGAATTTAAACTTCGTTTTTTCCCTGTCGGCCGCGCGAACCGCACGCTCCACGTCCTCCGGCGCGGCTTTCGGTACGGTGCCTAAAAGCTCCCCTGTCGCCGGAGAATACACCTCTATGACTTCCCCGGAGCTGCTGTCACACCATTCGCCGTCGATGTACATCTGGTACTTCTCTGCCATTTCGATACTCCTTTCTCCTTCAATAGTGAGCCGCCTCAGTCCCCTTTAACCGCCGCGGCCAATTCTGATCCGTCTCGCCTACACCAGCTTTTCCAGGCCCTCCAGAGAATAGGCTTCCCCGTTCCTCTTTCTTGCCTTTGCCTCCAGAATCAGATCATAGGTTTTTTGCCTGATGGGATATACCAGCGTCAGAAGCAAAAGGACGATGAGAAGCAGGGCCGCCGGCATATAGGTCAAAAGGCTGTCCAGGCGTTTCAGCACCTCTGCGTTGGTTTCCGCAGCCCCGTCATACCCCACCACCGCCAAAGCAATGCCCAAAAAGAACGCTGCCGTAGCGGCCCCGATTTTATAGCCGAAGGTGGCAAAGCTAATCACCGAGCCCTCCACCTGCTCCGCGCTTTTTAAGTATGCCAGATCGATCACCTGATAGAAAAGCCCGTAATTGAAGCCGGTGGCCAGCGCAAAGACCCCGCCGGTAACGATCCCGTGAAATACCATGATTTCAAAGCTGTTGAGCCCCATCAGCCCGCACGCTGCATACAGGACCGTCCCCACGAGCATAGTGAGCCGAAAGGCCGTTAAGGATCCGATTTTTCTGACAATGGCTGCGATGAAAGGCGCAAACAGAGCGCCGGAAAAGGTATAGCAGGCCACCACGATGGTCTGCCGCCCCGGCGCCAGCCCCAGCTTATTATCGGCCACGTACATGATGGAAGCAAAAATCAGGCACAGGTTCACGGTGCAGAGGAAATAGGCGATCACCGTGACCAGATAGCCCTTCAGCCGGAGAATCCTCCCATACGTCTGAAAAATATTCCCCTCCGGGCGTACCACCCTGTCCGGCGGCGTTTCCATACCCCGGGTAGTATGCCAGCTGATCACGAACCCCATGCAGCCCACTACGCCGAGAACACCCATGATAAGAGGCCAGGCGTGAACGCCGGCGATCCCCAGAGCAGTGACCGCCGCAAACGCGGCGGGTACGACGGAAACGGCCAGGTTTCCCACATTTCCGATAAAGCCCATGGCCGCCCGGATCCGCATTCGATCGTTGTCCTGCTGGGCGATTTCCGGAAGCAAGCCGTAGAAGGGCACCTGCTGCATGGTAAACATCAGCCAGAATGCAAGGCAAACCGCTCCGTAATACAGATACAGCGCCGCCCCGTGAAGCCCCGGGCTCAGGAAGCACAGGAAAAAGGTGACGCAAAAGGGGATGAAGGTGCGGAGCATCATCGGCCGCCGCCTTCCTCCGGGGTTTTGGCTGATATCATTGATATATCCTACTACCGGATCGGTAAAAGCATCCCAGATCATGGCAATGGACATGATCGTTCCGGCGATCCCCGCCGATATGAACACATAGTCGGTCAGGAAATACAGGAAATAGGTATAAAACAGATAGTAAACAAAATACTCTCCCAGGGTCCCCATCGCAAATCCCCACACCTTTTTGCCGGAAAGGGGTTGAGACGACCCGTGGACAAACGGTTCGCGTTCCATGTCCTTCTCCTCCTTACCCTCGGGTCTCCGTCCAGCGGTACGGATATCCGGTGTCCATCATTCTGGCAATGAACCCCTCCGGGTCCAGCTGGTCGGCAAAAAGCAAGCCGCGGGGCATCGACACTTCGCACAGAAGCATGGTCCCTACCGCCAACGGCAGGGCCACATAAACCAACGCCGTCCCGTACAGCTTTTTTAATGCCGGCCCCGGAGCGTTCATTTTGGGGCAGTTGGCCCGCCACGTCACAGATTTTCCATCCTTTATACCGGACACCTCTACGATCAGCTCAATAAAGCTGGTTTGATCCGCATAGGTCAATTGCTCGTCCGATTCGGAAAACAGGTTCTCTGCGGGCGGCGGGATCACGGATGCCACCACATCGATCGGCGCCACCCGCGCGCTTCCCACCTGACGTTCCTCCTGGGAACACAAACCCAAGGCGTAGAGGATCGCCGGCTGAAGCATCAGGTAATACTTGAAGTCTACGTTTCTCACGCCCGGGAAGGTCGCAGGCATGCTGTAGATTTCCTCATGGGAGTGCTGGGTTACCGGAAGAGGACCCACAGGCTCCGGGAAATCACACATTTCCAGCCCGCCAAAGGGCGGATACCGAACATATTGCCCGTTTTCCCATGCATAGGCGGCAGCAGCGCAGTCGATCAGCGCCTGTTTGGGCGACCAACCGGGGTTCCAGGGGCGCAAAGCCCAATCGTAGGGATGCTCTCCCGGGATCCGCGTCGCCTTTCCGACCCGCATTTTGATGCTGTCCACCCGATCCATTCGATCGGCGAATCTCCTGGCCAAAACATTGGTCCACCCTGGAGCAAATCCGCATCCCAGCAACGCTGTCAGTCCGGCCTCCTCAAATTCGCGGTGCAGGGGCATTTCCCGAATGGGTGTTTTTTGCAGAAATGCATCCCAGTACGGAGTATCAAAGGCGGTATTAATGTAATGAGCATCCGCTTTCAGTGCGCCCTCCATAACGTGCACAGCCATCCAGGGGAGGACCATATCCACCACCACATCCACTCCCCGGGCTGCTTCCGCCACCTCATCGCTGTTTAGCGCATTGACCTGCATTGTGCGAACCTTCGCGTTGTCAATGCGGCCTGCTGTCCGGGCCGCCGTCTCTTTTTTTAAATCGGCCAGTCGGATTTCTTCCATTGTATCCTGCCGGGCTAAGATAGACGCACAGGCGCCGCCCTGCCCCCCGGCTCCGACAATAAGAACCTTCAATGCCATCCCTCCTTTCGGATGATCTGCGGAGCATCGGCATCCGCTGTTTCTCATCCGGCGCTCCCTATGAGATACCGCCGCCTTCGCTGCCTTCTTCCGGTCGACCCTGCCTTTATGATTCGCATACATCGTGCCAAGAATAAAATTGGACAAAACGGCTTTCTTTTTATAACTGTTTTGCCATTTTACTTCGCCACTGCGGGATCTCTTTGCCCTCTCCTTCTGAAATAGCGTTTTCGTTTCCGCCAAAGCTTCGCGGAAACGGGGTGTCGGTCCCATCTCCCATTCTCTTCTCGTTTTAAATTCAAAATTTTATTTCAAAAATAAAAAATAAGAATCCGTTTCCGAATTCTTCTCCCGTTTCCTTATCCGGCCGACCGATCAACCGGTGCCGGAGCGGCGCCCGCTCTCTTTGCTCCGGCCCACACCGGGCCGCCGGGCTCTCTTTGCACTATCTCAGACCATATTTGGCCATCCGCCTGCACAGGGTTGCTTTGTCCATGCCCAGCAGCTCCGCCGCCTTGTTGGCTCTTTTGGTTTTTCTCAAAGCTTCCTGTATGAGCATTTTTTCATACTCCTCCATCTGCTGCCGGAGCGGCTGGTACGCTTCCGTTTCATTTTTGAAATCCTCCCGGCTCCCCTCTTTCGGATACAGGATCCGCTCGATCTGGAATTTGGTGATCTCACTGCCGTCGAAGCTGATGAGACTGCGCTCCACAACGTTTTGCAGCTCACGCACATTTCCCGGCCAATCGTATTTCTCCAGAGCCTCAATAGCCTCCGGCGCCAACCGTTTGCTCAGCCCGTACCGCCTGCCGGCAGCCGCTACGAAGTGCTCCGCCAGAGCGCCCACATCCTGGCGACGCTTTCTAAGCGGCTTGATTTCAATGGGAACAACATTTAATCGATAGTACAAATCCTCCCGAAACGTTCCCTGGGAAACAGCCTCCATCAGGTTCGCTTTCGTAGCGGCAATCACTCGGATATCCAGGGGAATCGGCTTCGTACCGCCGACCCGGATCACCTCTCTCTCCTGCATCACCCTCAAAAATTTGGACTGGAGCCGCAATGGCAGCTCTCCGATTTCATCCAGAAAGATCGTGCCCGCGTTGGCCAACTCGAAGAAACCACGCTTTCCCGCGGCATCGGCGCCGGTAAAGGCTCCCTTTTCATATCCGAAAAATTCCGACTCCAAGAGGTTCTCCGGAATAGCCGCACAGCTGACCTTGATAAAAGGCTTTCCCTCTCGAGCGCTGTTTTTATAGATCAGATTGGCGACCACTTCCTTGCCGGTCCCCGATTCCCCCAGAAGCAATACGGTAGCATCCAGCTTCGCTACGCGCAATGCGCTCTCCATCAGCTTCTGCGACTCCACGTCTCGGACGACCAAATCTCCTGTCAGCGTCATATTGCTTTTGATCAGATACTGGATCTCCTCGGCAAATTTTTCGGTGGCCTGCTCCTTCTCCTGAAGCAAACGGCGCAGCTGCTCCATCTCCGTTACGTCTCTTTCGGTGGTAATGACCAGATCAATCCTTCCGTCCCGGAATATCGGGTGTGAAGTCGTATAGACCGTCCCGCCGTCGCCCAGATCCTGAAGCATCGATTGGTCCCGCCCGCTGGCCAGGGTTCGAAGCGTGATGGACTCCTTGACAAATCCGGAGCGCTCCAGCTCCCGCATGTTTTTTCCCAGAACCTCCTCCCTGGACAGGCCTCCGGTGCGGCAGGACTCGTCGTTGACCAAAAGGGTATTCCCTTCCCCGTCGGTGATATACACACCGACGCTGAGACTGTTCAGCAGCTCCAATATCCTGTCCAGATGCTGAAGAAGGAACCTCTTATCAATCATCGTCCTGGTCTCCTCCCGGCTACGGCCGGAATCACGGCGCCATCTGCCCAACTTCCGGCGGCGCCGCCTCGACATGGCAGCGATAGATTGCCTGATGGCCCGCCGGGCTGGGGTGCACATCGAATTGTCCCGACAGCATGCGGAACCCCGTCAGCGGTTCCTCCCCCGTATACTCGGAAAAGGCCCTGTACGCATCGGCGATCCGGTAAGCTGCCCCCGCCTCCCTGCTCTCCCAGTCAGCCATCAGAGCCCTGTTCAGCCGAAGGATTTTGCTGTTGATGGTTTTGTAATACGGTTCTCCTTCCTGAAGCGGGTTGTACACTGTCATCGCATAAATCTCCGCCTGCGGGGCCAGCTCCCGGAGAATGTCCAGAATCTTGGGCCAATCCCTTTTAAACTGCCGGACGCCTTCGTCCAGCGCCGGCCCCGCCGCAGCAACAGCCTCCTTCATCCGATCCGGACCGCCCGGAGCCAGAGCCTGCCGCGTCAGCTCCCGTTCAAAGTCGGGGACTGACGGATCCAACTGATACCCGGCAGCCAGCGCCTCCCTGAATGGCCGCAGCAGATTGTTGCCGCCGATGCTGATCAGGATCACATCGGCCTGAAGCAGTCGGTCGATGGTCTCCCTGTTTGTTCTCACGCTTCGAAGCAGCTCGCTGCTGTTCCTTCCCGGCCTGGCTAAATTGGCCAGAAGGAGCGGCCGATCCATCCGTCCCGCTTGCCGGTGGGCATACAGCAGATCCACATATCCCTGTCCCTTTTCCGCTCCGGCGCCGACCGCCAGGGAATCCCCCAGCGCCACCATATATCGCGGCACAGCTTCCCCCGAAGCGGCCTGCTTCTCATGGAGCGACTTGTCCAGCGCCACCAGCCACTCGCTCCGCGTGATATACTTCCCTCCTCGAAAGCTGCCGTCCGGGTACCCGGTCATAATGGAAGCCGCGTACAGAGCGCCCACAGCCCCCCTTCCTTCCGCCAGCTGTTTTCTATCGGTGTACACGCCGGCAGCGGCGCTTTTTCCCTGTAACCCGCCGAGATCCATCAGAACCTGCGCAGCCTCCTCGCGGGTCACCCGCTCCTCCGATGAAAATTCTCCCCCTGCGCTTTCCTCGCTTTCCAATATCCTCTGCGCCCAGAGGAGCAAATCATTCCGGGAAACGGCATCGTCCGGGAAAAAGCCGCCCTGCTCCGCCGTATGGACCGCGCCCCGCTCCAGCCATTTTTGTATCACCGCCTCCGCCCAGTGGCCATCGATATCGGAGGCCTCGGCGCCGAAGACTCCTCCCGTCCCGACCGGCAGCAGACAGGCTACCAGGCAGATCACCAGGAGCATCGATCCCATCCATCCGGCCCTCCGCTGCCGATGCGCCCGTCCTTTTGCTTTTTCCATCCGTCTTTCCCTTCCTGTCGCGTTCCTGCCGGGATGCTCGCTTTGCGTCCTTCCTCTCCGCTTCATTATACCATTCCGCTGCAAAAGGCGATAGACCCAATACCACCTTTTCCCTCCCCGCTAAAATTCCTTTTTTTCCACAATCCGAACGGATAAGAAAAATGATGCCGCCAGCAATGCCAGTATCAGCACCGGGCCGATCACCTTCCCCGGGCCGGTGCTCAGTGCTCCGGCAAACCCTGCGGGGTTCGGCAGCCCCTGAACCAGCATGAGGAGCGACAGAGGGACCACCACGATCACCATCATCCACAGCCGTCCCTTCTCGACACCGAACCGGAAAAGAATGGGAAGCAGCAGTGCCAGAGAAAGCAGATTCCCGCTAAAAATACCCAGAGAAACCCCCATGCTGCCTGTGATTCCTTCGTTCCCCGCCAGCAGCAGCACCATCAGGTTCAATAACAGACCCAGCACCGCAAAGATCAGCCCCAGCATATACTTTCCCTCTACCAGATTCCGCCGCAAAAGGGGCATGGAAAGCGCGATCCGTTCCCATTTGTTTTTTTCATCGTAGCTGCAGGCCGTCACGGTCAGCATGAGCCCCACCACGCCCACCATCAGCGCCAGCAGGCTATAGTCTCCGCTGTAAACGGCAACCGCGCCGTAAAGCAGCAGAAGAACCGATCCGATCCGGAGCTGCCCCCGGAGATTGTATAGATCCTTCAATATGATCCCTCTCATTTTCCTTCCTCCCTGACGGCATACAGCATAATATCCTCGATGGTGGCCGGGTCCCAGACGGATCCGGGCGGCATCGCCGGCGGACGCTCCGGGTCAATGCGCACCAGCGCTTCCACCCCATAGGCATTTTCCCGGGTCCCGGCCACAGCGCCCTCCGGCAAATCGGACAGAGCTCCCCGCCCGCATCGCACCATTCGGTACTGCTCCTTCAACAAATCCTTTTCTTCACAGAAAACCAGTCGGCCCCGGTGCAGAAAGGCAATGTAGTCGCAGATTTTTTCCAAATCGCTGACAATATGGGAGGACATCAGAATGGCTTTTTCTTCATCCTGGATGTACTCCCGAAACACGGTCAGGATTTCATCTCGAACGATAGGGTCCAGCCCGCTGGTGGCCTCGTCCAGAATGAGCAGGCGGCTGTCGTGAGAAAGAGCGGCCGCAATGGAGAGCTTCATCCTCATCCCCCGGGAATAATCCCTCAGCGGCTTTTTTCCCGGCAGCTGAAAGCGTGTCAGGTATTCCTCGAATTTCTGCTCATCCCAGGTGCGGTAAATTCGCCGGAGCACCAGGCCCAGCTGCTTGCCGTTTATTTCCGCGGGAAAAAAGCATTCGTCATGCACCACGCCCACCAGCTCCTTCCACGCTGCCGCTGTCGGCGTATGCCTTTCGCCGTTCACCAGGATCTCGCCCGAGTCGGCTATGGCCAATCCTAAGATCAGACGAATGATGGTGCTTTTTCCGGCCCCGTTTTCGCCGATCAGACCCATAATACATCCCTGCGGCAATTTCAGGTTCAGGTTTTCTAAGCGGAATCCCGGATATTCTTTATTCAGTTCCCTTATTTCCAAAGCCATGGTCATACGACGCTCCTCCTTCCCTTTCCTGCCCTGTCTTCTCCCTCGATCAGCGCGTCCATCCAGACCGGCGATCGGCGCTGCCCCTCCGCCGCGCCGCGCGCTTCTCTTCCCTCGCTGAGACTCCCGCAGGGCCATGCTGCTATGCCTTCTCCTCATACTGAAGCCGGAGGATCTCCACCAGCTCGGAAAGCTCCATCCCGCACAGCCGAGCGGCTTCCAAGGCCTCGTCAAAGCTCGCCTCTATCTTCTTCAGGTGCTCTTCCCGGATGAATTCCTGATTCTTCTCAGCCACGAAGCTGCCCTTTCCTGTAACGGAAACGATAAAGCCCTCCCGCTCCAGCTCCTCATACGCTCTTTTGGTAGTGATCACGCTGATGCGAAGCTCCTGGGCCAGAAGGCGCATAGAGGGCAGAGGCGCTCCCTCGTTCAGCTGTCCCTGAAGGATCAAGCCTTTGATCTGCCGGACGATCTGCTGATAGATGGGTTGGCCGCCGGCGTTGCTGATGTTGATATTGATGTTCATGAAATAACTCCTTGTGTCTCCTCACAGAGACCAACCGGGGATTCTGTCCCTTTGCCGGGGAGCAGGCGCTAGCGGCATCAATATTGTATATGCTTAATATATACAATATTGAGATTATTCTGTCAAGGCCCTTTCATAATTTTTTCACCGCCGGGGCACAGCCCCGGCAAGACCGTTCCCGGCGTACAACAAAAAATAGCAGATAGAGTAGATAGGAGCGAGATCAAAAGGATGGGACATCTCTATATGAAAAAGGCTCTCCGGGTTTTCCGGAGAGCCTGCGAATGGTTGCAGCAAAAGCGAAGAAGCGGTCACAGCTCCATTTCCGCCGGAAGCTTGCGGAACATTTTGGTAGTATAGGCCAGATAAATGATCCCGATGGCAATCCAGATGAAGCCCAAGGCCTTGGAAGTAAAATCCAGGTTCCACCAGATGATAAAGGTAAAGGCCGCGCCGCAAATGGGCGCCAGCAGGTATCGCACCCAGTCCATCCCCTGCCGGTGCCTGCCGCGGATGAAATAGTGCGCCACCACCGACAGATTTACCATGGTAAATCCCAAAAGCGCCCCAAAGTTCAGCAGTGAGGCCGCTGTGGACAGGGACAGGAACAGGGCGGAAAGACTGATCACACCCATGATCAGGATGCTGTAGGTTGGGGTTTGATATCTGGCGTGAAGGAATCCGAAGATTCGCCTGGGAAGGATCTCATCTCTCCCCATTCCGTAGAGGACCCGGGAAGCAGACGCCACAGAGGAGACGGACGATGCCAGACAGCCGGCGGCGTAAGCAGCCGTGAAGACATACGCCATCAGGGAGCCCGCCACCCGCGTAATCAGCTCGTAGGACCCGCCTTCCACATCCACCATATCCTTCCACGCAGTCGGCCAGGACAGCTGCAATACATAGGTGATAAGGGTGAACATTGCCCCGGCGCCGATACAGGCAATCAAAATGGCGCGTCCGATGTTTTTCTCCGGATTGATGGCCTCTTCGCTCAAGGTGGAAATGGCGTCAAAGCCCAGGAAGGAAAGGGCCAGGATCGACGCCCCGGTCAAAAGGATGGGCAATCCCATGCCCGGCTGGCTCAGCTCGCCGAGGTTGGCAAAGGACGGCCCGTCTATCAGCGTGCCGACACCGTCGCCGCTCAAAATGGCCCGCACGGCGATCAGCATGAGGGCAATGAGGAAAATCAACTGGAGCCATACGATTACCCGGTTAACGATATCGGTCAGCTGGATGCCGAAATGGTTGACCAGCGTGACGACAACTGTAAACAGCACGATCCACACCCATGCAGGAATCTGCGGGATAGCAGCCGACAGGAAAATGGAAGCGGCCAGATAGTTCAGCATCGGCAGGAACATATACCCGATCAGGATGATCCAGCCGGAAAGGAACCCCAGGTAGGGGTTCATGGATCGATGGACGAAGGTATAGACCGACCCGGCCACAGGATACGCCTTGGTCATCCTCACATAACTGAAGGCAGTAAAGCTCATGCACAGGGTGGTAACGACATAGGTCAGCGCCACCATGCCGTGAGTCATGTGGGTGACCAGCCCGTAGGTGGTGAATATGGTCAACGGGACCATAAATGCAAGACCGTAAAAAACCAGGGAAGACAAGGGGAGGATCCGCTTCAATTCTTTGGCGCTCTCATGCTTCGGTGTTTTCTCCATGACAATCTCCTTTCTTCGGACCGCCGAGGCGCTCCGCACACTGATCCGTTTCCTGCTGCGCTGTGCTCCGTGTGCTCCGCTCCGGGATTACAGAAATCTCCTGTACAGCTCCGGACGGTAATCCGGCGTGCCCGTATGCCGGCTTTCCACAAACAACGGCCGGGCGGCCAGGGACAGATCGATGGAAGCCGTGAAAATGCCTTCCTGAACATTATCCTTGCTGCCTGCGTAATAGGTGACATCCGTCTCGAAAAACGGGGTAATCTTTGGCCCGATGACAGCGCTGCCTCCCCCGAAATAGTGGTCTTTGTCAAATCCCGTCAGGTTGGCACTGGCGATAAAAATGGTATTGCACAGCACGCCGTACTCCAGCGTGGGTGCATAATAGTTGAGAAAGGCCTGCCTGCTTCCCTCCTTGGGAATTTCTTCAATGACCGCCGTAGGGTTCAGATACAGCCGGGACCCCTTGGAAACATAATATCGCATCAATTCCGGGAACTGGTATGTATCAAAGCAGATCCCCACAGATATGGGCCCCCACGGGGTATCGAACAGAAACGGCGTTTCGCCCTTGCTGCACCAGCTGCTTTCCGTTTCAAAGGGGTGGATCTTCCGATATGCTCCCACGATGCCATCCGGCCCCACGACCACGGCGGAATTGTACAGGATATCGCTGCCTTCCTCCTTTTCGGAAGCGCCGAAAACGATATAGATGCCCCGCGCCTTTGCCGTCTCCTCGATGGCTTTGCAGGAAGGGCCGGCGAGGGTTTCCGTCTGCCGGATCTTTTCCTCCCGGCTAACGCTTTCGTCGATGAAGTAATCGTATCCCATCAGGCACATTTCGGGGAACAGCACCAGATCCGCCCCCGCCTTAGCGGCCGCTTCGGAAAACCCGACGATCCGGGACAGATTGGACGCTTTATTCCCGGCAGCCGCTTTAAAATTGACTACTGCTACGGTAATAATATCTCTGCTCATCTCCACCTCCTGTTCTCGTTAGCCCCCTGCACTTTTGCGCTTTTTCGCTTTTGCGCTTTTTCAATGTTTCGCTTTACTGCAGAAAACAACCCGCTTATTTGTTATTATACACAAATTCAGCGGGTTCGCATCTGTTTTTTTCGCCTTTTCAGGAATCCCTGCCACTCTCCGGCAGGCGGCCCCCGGTGAAAAAATCACGAGGACTGGGACTGTCCTGATCCTCGGGTCAGCAGACTGATAATTTCTTTTTTCTTCTCTATCATCCACAGATCCGGCGGCGGAGACTCCATGCTCCGGGGTGCGGCGATCTCCCGGACCACGCTTCCCGGCCGATGGCTCAGCACGTACACCCGGTGAGAGAGGATCAGCGCTTCATCAATGTCATGGGTGACGAAGAGGATGGTGGGCCGAAGCTGGCGGCTCAATCCCAGTAGCAGCTGCTGCATGGTCATCCGAGTCTGAGCGTCCAATGCGGCAAAGGGCTCATCCATCAGCAGGATCGGCGGTTTTAAAATCAGCACCCGCGCCAGGGCAGCCCGCTGCTGCATACCGCCGGACAGTTGATCCGGATAGTAATTCTCAAACCCCTGCAGCCCCACGCGTTGGATCCAGGCAGCGATTTCTTCCTCTCTTTTTCCACGATCCTGTTCCCCCTTTCGGCGCTTTAGCCCATAGCCAATGTTCTGACGGATGGTCAGCCAGGGGAAGAGCGCCGCTGTCTGGAACACCACGGCCCGCCGGGGGCAAGGCGCGCCGACGTGTTGCCCCCGGGACAGCACGCTCCCGGCATCCCCGTCTTCAAAGCCGGCGACAATGTTTAAAATCGTCGATTTCCCACAGCCGCTGGGGCCAAGGAGCGCCACCGTTTCTCCCTCCTGCGCGTGCAGGAAGACCCGGGATAACACCTCCAGGCGATTGCCGGCGCCGGGCGCCGGGTAGGCTTTGCTAAGATTTTCGATCCAAAGGGGGCAATCCGTCATGTCCCTTTCCCTCTCCGCTTCAGCGAGTATACAGAGCTGCAGGCGCCGCTCAGGATCCGGTCAGTCGCCACGCCGGCCAGCGCAATGCACAGCATCGCCACCAGAATCATTTCCGTCTGCCCGGTCATTCGGGCATCCATCATGACGGCACCCAGGCCGGTGGAAACGCCAGTCAGCTCACCCAATACCAAATATGCCCAAGAAACCCCCAGGCCCAGGCGGAGCCCCACGGCAATGGCAGGAAACGCTGCGGGCAGCAGCACCGTCCACAAAAGCGCACCTCGGCCGGCTCCCAGCATCCGCCCTGCCCGCAGCAGCACCTCGGGGACCTCCAGGATCCCGTGAGCTGTGTTAATGTAAATCGGGAAAAAGGCAGCCAGCGCAATCAAAAAAACCGTGGTCGCTTCTCCAACGCCGAACCACACCATGGCAATAGGCAGCCATCCAATGCCCGGCACTGTCCGGACGGCGTGAATCAGCGGCTCCAGCATTCTGCGGGCCCAGCCTATCCTCCCAGTGAGAAACCCTAAAATCAGCCCGGCTCCCGAAGCAATGGCAAAGCCCGTCAGCACCCGTCCCAGACTGGTTATCAGATTGTCAAAAAGCGTCCCGGAATAAGGGGACAGCTGACCGCTCCCGGTGGCAAAATCCATCAAAAACTCCAATATCCGGTCCGGCCCCGGCAGCAGGTAGGCGGGCAGCCAGCCCAATCGGGACGAGAGAAGCCATCCCCCCAGAATCAGGAGAGGAAGGCTCCAGGGCAGGGGATCCGCCCGCCGAAAAGCCCCGCTCTTCCGGCTCTCCCGGCTTTCCCGAGCTCCTCCGCCGGGCGGCCTCCCGGCGGCCTCCGCCGCCGCTTCCCTTCCCTGCGCGCCTTTACTCACCGTTCAACTCCTTTTCCGCTTCCTCCAGGAAGCGCAGGTCAAACATGGCTTCCATCTCCGGGACCTCTGTAATCAGGCCCTGGTCCTTCATCCGCTGAGCCAGCCGCCGGACACTGTCCAGATAAGCCTCGTCGATACGCCAAAACAGCTGGATATTGTCAGCGGCGACCTCCAAAACCGGTCGCTGAGTACCGAATTCCTCCGATTTATCCAGCCAGGCATCCCGATGAGCATTTAAATATTCCGTGGCTCTGACATGGGCCAGCACCAGCTCACGGATCAGCTCCGGCTCCTCCCGAAGCTTTTCCCGGGTGGTGATCATGGCGCTGTTGATGATGCCGAACCCATCCCCATCCTCCGGGTACAGCAAGACGATCCCCGTGCCCTGTGCCACCGCCATGGACGGGTAGGGCTCTCCGCTGTAAAAGGCGTCGATTTGCCCCTGAGCCAGCGCCTGGCCCATATCGAAGAAATCGATGCGGACCAGCTCCACATCCGTTTCCGGGTCCAGGCCGCCCTTCTGGAGCGCTTCCAATAGCAGCAGGTGATGCATGGTGCCGGGGACGTAGGCAATTTTCTTTCCCTTCAGGTCTTCCACCTTTTCGATGCCCGAACCCGCCGCCACCACCAGAGCGGAGCACTTGTTGGCCAGCCCGCTGACGATCACCACCGGCTCCCCTTTGGAAGCAGCCGTAATAGCGGTCACGATGGTGGTTCCGCAAAGATCCAGGCTCCCCGCCAGAAAAGCGGTTTTCATATCTCCCGGATTGGTAAACGGGAGGATTTCCGCGGTAAGGGCTCCGGCGGAGAACTCTTCATAGAAAAACGGCTGGATCGTCTGGGGCGTCTTCCAGGTTCCCACCACGGCATGGGAGAGCGCCGCCCCGGCCCCCTTTCCTGACGGCTGCTCCGGATCCCGTCCGGTCTCTCCGCCACAGGCCGCCAGCCCTGCTATCACGAACCCGCACAAGGCCGCTGCAATCAAACGCTTCATTCTTTGCTCCTCTCTTTTCCCGGAAAAACCCAATATCCCGCCGATTCAAACCGCTCTGCCGCCGCCGCCGCCGTGAAACCATTCCAGTCTCCGACAGCGCTGCACCGGCTGTCCCGGGGGATGGCTCCCCTCTCCACTACCGTAACATTGGCGCCCCACTCCATCGCCAGCGCCGACCCCGGGTGAACACAGATGTCCGGCGCCCTGATCCCCGCAGCTAATCGGGTAACGGCAATCACCTGGGCCAGCCGCTTTTCCGATATCTGCGGAATGCTTCCCAGCGGCGTCCCCGGCACCGGTATCCGAGCCATTGCCCCCGTTACGCTGGCCCCATATTCCATGGCAGTAAGGAAGGCATCGGCGATTTCCTCATCGGTATGCTCCGGCCCGATGGGTTCCACCAGAAATACCAGCTCCAATCCGGAATCCCGAACAGCTCGCAGCGTTGCTAACCGCTCTTCCGGCCGGAACCGGGTGTCCCGCCCTTCGCCCAGCCGCAGGGTATGATAAACGAAGGTCAGCCCGGCATCCTCCATCCGCAGGGCATCCTCGGGCCCAAATTCCCCGATGTTCAGCCCCAGCTCGTAGTCTCCACTCACCTGCTTTCGGAGGATCCTGGCCAGCTCCAGCACGCTTTGCTGGCTGTAGAACTGAGTGGTTCGCAGGACGATCCATCGGGCGCCCTGCCCGACGAATTGACGGACGTCCCTCAGGATTTCCTCCGTTGTCCGCTCTCCCTCCTCCTTAATGATCCCCCACCTTTCTCCCAGAGAGCAAAACCCGCAGCTCATAGGGCAGGGTCTGGCATCCACGCCGATGGCCGTCCAGAGGTAGGCCCTGTCCCGGCAAAGAGCGGAAGCCGCCTCCCGAGCGGCCTTTCCCAGAAGCTCCCCCTCCTCCGAGTCGGGATCCAGGGCCAGCAGCCGCAAAATGGTGTCCCGATCCGGCGGAATGCCCGCCAGGGTATTTTCCTTTACCCGCCGGATAAGGTCTTTTGCCTTCATTTCCGGCCTCCGCCGGGCAGATCCCCCCGCAACGCCGCACGGCCGGCCCGGATCAAGCGTCGGATCCTCCCTTCATATTCCTCCAGCGTCTCCATCCAGACGGCCAGGCATGCCCGCCCCTTCTCCGTAATGGCGTACTCCCTTTTGGCCGGCCCCGCGCCGTCAAAAATCCATTCCGATCGGACCAGCTCCCGCTCCTCCAGCGTTTTCAGCGCCCGGTAGATCCCGGCGTTATCCGCCTTTTCCTCCGAAAGCATTCGCTGCTCCTCCAGGGCCTGAATGATCAAATAGCCGTGCATCCTCCCGCCGACCAGTAAAATCAGGATGCTGGGTTGAAGCAGCTTATCCAGATGATACCCTCTGCAGGAGCAGCGCTCCTGCTCATCTATTAGACTTAGTATACTATTAGACATTATTCAATACCTCCCTGAAAATCATATCGCCAAAGTTCATAGAAGTCAATGTTTTGTTGTTTTTTGGGCTTTAGCGCCCGCTTCTGCTCTCCGGCCGTTTCACGCAGCTCTTCTTTTTCGCAAGCGTATGCCTCCCCTTTCTTACCCGCTGGCGAGCTTTAGAATATTATTCTTTATTTTTGGAAATAAATAATTTTTTATTCTATTATTTCGTTTACATGCAGAATTATATATGGTAAAATTCAGACAATTCATACTTTTCATCTTCATCCGGATCTGCGCCGGATCCGCGCCTCGAACACAAAGACACAAAGGCTGAACAAAGATCGGAGGATCCCATGCCCGTACACCTGGATAAAACCGACCGAAGCATTCTGGAAGCCCTGCAGCGGGACAGTTCCATCTCCAACCGGGACCTGTCCAGGCGGGTCGGCCTCTCGCCCTCCGCCTGCCTGTCCCGAACAAAAAATCTGATCGAATCCGGCGTGATCACCGGATTTACTACGCTGGTGGACGAAAAAAAACTGGGCATGGAGGTGACTGCCTTCGTGCTGATCAACCTGGCGCCCCTGAATCGAGACACCATTGCCGCGTTTCTGGGGGACATCCGGAAATACTCCCAGGTTCAGGAATGCTATTCGCTCACCGGCAGCCATGATTTCCTGCTGAAAATCGTAGCCCGCAATATGGCGGACTACCGAAATTTTCTCATCGATTCCCTGATGAAAAGCAGCACCGTCAGCAGCGCGGAAACCAGCGTGGTCATGGGGGTGGAAAAGCACACCACCTACGTGCCGGTAGAGGAGGAACGCCCATGAACGAGTTTAAAAAAGCGCTGAAAGCCGCTTTTCCCCACACCATCCCGATCCTTACCGGCTTTCTGTTTATCGGCATGGTGTACGGCATGCTGATGAACAGCAAGGGCTACGGTCCCGGCTGGGTCTTTCTGTTCAGCGCCATCGTGCTGGCAGGATCCGGTCAGTTTTTGGGCGTCACCTTTCTGACCTCCGCCTTCAATCCGCTGTACGCCCTTGTGATGACCCTGATCATCAACGCCCGCCATCTGTTTTACGGCATCTCCTTTCTGGATCGCTACCGGGATACGGGCAGGATGAAGCCCTACCTGATCTACGGCCTTTGCGACGAAACCTTTTCGGTCATCTGCGCCAGCCAGCCGCCGGAGGAAGTCAGCCCCAAATGGTTCTACTTTTCCGTTACGGCCCTTCATCAGGTGTATTGGGTTACCGGCGGCGTGCTTGGCGGGCTCATCGGCGCCATGGTCTCCTTTGATACCAGAGGGCTGGACTTCGTGCTGACCGCTCTGTTCACGGTCATCTTTACCGGTCAGTGGAAATCCACGCCCAACCACAAGCCCGCGCTCATCGGACTGGGCAGCGCCTCTCTGTGCCTGATCCTGCTGGGGCCGGATCGGTTCATCCTCCCATCCATGCTGGCCATTATCCTATTGCTGATCGTATTCCGAAGCAAAATCCAGGGCCCCGCCCCGGAAAAAACGCCTCCGGAGCCGCCGCAGGCTCCTTCCCCGGCCTCCGGAGGTGAAGAGGAGAACATCTCATGCCGTTAACCACTGCCCAAACCTTTATTATCATGGCCGCTATGACCCTGGGGACCGTGCTCACCCGCGCTCTGCCCTTTTTGCTGTTCCGGTCCCCCGCCCCGGAGCATTCTCTCGTTGCTTATCTGGGCAAGGTGCTGCCCTATGCCTCCATGGGACTGTTGGTGGTCTACTGTCTGAAAGGCGTTACCTTCTCGACGCCGGCCGGCTGGATCCCCGAAGCCGTCTCCGTCGCCGTCACCGCGGCGCTCCACGCCTGGAAGGGCAATTCCCTCCTCAGTATCGGAACGGGGACCCTTCTGTACATGGCATTGGTGCAGGGAGTATTCGGGCAGGCGTTTTAAGAGCGTATGCTGCTCCTTTTCGTCACACCGGAGCATAAAAAAATCCCCAAAACGCTGCTCGCTTCGGGGATGAGATTTTTCTGGAGCTAGTGAAGGGAATCGAACCCCCAACCTGCGGTTTACGATACCGCTGCTCTACCATTGAGCCACACTAGCACTGGAAACTATCATAAAGGATTCGGGAGAAAATGTCAATGCCCCGGGCCGGTTTTTGATTGTGCCGTCCGCTTCCGCGTAAGGAAAAGGGACAGCGCGACGGCGGTTGCGCCCGCCACGATTTTTGACAGCAAAAATGCTGCAAAAAGGCCTTCTACATTCATGCCGGCAACAAAAACCATCTGGCCGCCCAGCATGTAGGATCCGCTGACAGCAAAGGCCGCATTGGCCTGCTTGCCCCGGCTGTCCATTTCCTTTACCATCGGAAGCATTGCCAGGCTGTTGATGGCGTTAAGCATCAGCCCGATGACGGAAATATCATTCACGCCGATTTTCTCCGCGACCCGACCGACCTGCGGGCCCAAAAAACGGACGATCAGACGGGCCGCCACCAGGCCGCCGCTGATGACGACAACCATTTTCAGCAGGATGATCAGAATTTCTTCTGCCATGCCCGCTTCCGCAATCCGGTATGCCGGCAGGAAAATCCCCAGCACCACCAAGGCGAACATCAGATGACAGACAAGCTCCAGCCCTCTCCCGATTCCCAGTAGCACCTTCACCGTCCTCTCCCGGGATCGGAGAAAGGCTGCGGCGATGCCCAAAACAAGAATGGCGATGATGCTGATATTGAGAAGGATTTGGGGCAGAGGGATCCTCAGCATCAGCCCCCCCGCCAGCAGGCCTGCGGGAATGGCTATAAGGCCGGCAACAAACCCATACACGACCTCCGCCTTATCCTTCTCCTCCAGCGCCGACAGGAGCACCGGCATCTGAAACCCCACAAACTGGCCGAGACAGGCGCCGACAATAACGCCGGAAAACAGCGCCAGAGAAACATTGCTGCTCATGGCTGCGGTAATCTGAGGAGCGCCCAGATCCGGGGCCAGTATACAGCCCATCAAAATAGAAGGATCCGTCCAGGCGCCTTCGGTCAGCGCCGCAATGGAGCCCGCGTGCTGCCGCGCCAGAGAAACACCGACGCAGTAAATCCCCATTATGGGGATGGTCAGCTTCCCCAGCGTTCCGAAGCCCTTATCAAATTCTTCTCCCAGGCCCCAGCGATTTCCCAGCAGCTTATCTGCAAAGCCCACCAGGGAAAACACCAGCAGGGCGCCGATCAACCCGTTCATTCCATCACATTCCTTCCCGCTCCTTCATTTCCCTTCGCGGAGAAAGCGACACCCGGCTTCTCACCCACAGGATAAAAGATTCTTTGAAGAATGTCAATTCGTCAAAAAATCCTTTTTCATTGTTTCTTTATCATGTATAATAACATCTGTGCAGCCTTGAGCTGCCCACTGATTTCAAAAAGAAAAGAAAGTATCATAGGAGGAACATCACATGAAAAAAATATGGAGTCTTGCGCTGATTCTCGCTCTTTCCCTGGCTCTGCTGTCCGGCTGCGGCAATAGCGGCGGGGGGAGCGATGAAGCGAAGGTCTATAACATCGCCACGGATACCACCTTCGCGCCCTTCGAGTTTCAGGCTGCCGACGGCAGCTATGTGGGCATCGATATCGAGCTGCTGGCCGCCATCGCCGAGGACCAGGGCTTTGCCTATGAGCTGAATCCCCTGGGCTTCAGCGCTGCCGTAGCGGCCCTGGAGTCCAACCAGGCGGATGCGGTAATCGCCGGTATGAGCATCACCGAAGAGCGCAAACAAAAATACGACTTTTCCACTCCCTATTATGATTCCGGCGTGGTGATGGCCGGTGCCGCAGGCGACGACAGCATCAAAGCCTACGAGGATCTGGCCGGAAAGCTGGTGGCTGTAAAAACGGGAACCGAGGGAGCCACCTTCGCCGAGTCCATTAAGGAAAAATACAGCTTCGATATCGTATACTTCGACGAGTCTTCCTTCATGTACGAGGACGTAAAGACCGGAAATGCCGCGGCTTGCTTCGAGGACTACCCGGTGATCGGCTACGGTATTTCCCAGGGTAATGGCCTGAAGATGGTCACCGATATGGAGAGAGGCTCTTCCTACGGATTTGCCGTTATGAAAGGCAAAAACAGCGAGCTGCTGTCCATGTTTAACGCCGGCCTGGAAAACATCAAGGCCAGCGGCAAATACCAGGAAATTCTTGACGCCTACATTTCCGCGGAGTAACGGGGAAAAAGAGGAGAAGGAATGGAACTACTGAGAGTGCTCGGCGAGGTGCAGCCCCTGTTGACCAGAGGCCTTTGGGTGACACTGCAGGTGACGGTCCTGTCCCTGCTTCTGGCTCTGGTGATCGGATTGATTTCCTGCCTGTTTGCCCTGTCCAGACGAGGGGCGCTTCGCTGGATCGCGAAAATATATGTGGGCCTGATCCGGGGAACGCCGCTGCTGGTCCAGGTTTTCTATGTGTACTTTGCCATTCCCCAGCTCATAAATATGATGGGGGCGGATTTTCGGTTCACCTATTTCAGCGCGGGAGTCATTACCCTGACACTGAATGCGGGCGCTTACCTGTCGGAAATCTTCCGGGGAGCCATCAATGCGGTAAGCCCGGGGCAAACGGAGGCTGCCAGAAGCCTGGGACTGTCCCATGCCAGAGCGATGAAACGCGTCGTGCTTCCGCAGGCCTTCCGCATCTGTCTGCCCTCTCTGGTCAACCAGTTTATCATCACCCTGAAGGACTCCTCGCTCGTTTCCGTAATAGGCCTGGCCGAAATCATGTATCAGGCAAAGATTTACGTGGGCAGAACCATGGACGCCTTTGCCACCTATACCTGGGTCGCCATTTATTACCTGGTCATCATCACCCTTCTGACCCAGGTGGCCTCCTATGTAGAGAGGAAGGTGAGTCTGTGAGAGAGCCTCAGATCAAAATCGAAAACCTGCACAAGTCCTTTGGAGATCTTTCGGTGCTCAGGGGCATCAGCCTGGAGATTCATAAGGGACAGGTGGTCTGTGTCATCGGCCCCAGCGGCTCGGGAAAATCGACCCTGCTTCGATGCATCAATCGGTTGGAGGAGCCCACCGGCGGGCGGATCGTTGTGGATGACATCGAGATCACTCACCCCAAAACCGATCTGAACAGAACCCGCCGTCATATCGGGATGGTGTTCCAGCAGTTTAACCTGTTCCCCCATCTGACGGCCAAACAAAATATTATGATGGCGCCCCTGGAGCTGAAGCTGAAAACGAAGGCAGAGGCCGCTAAAAAAGCAGAGGAGCTGCTGGAGCGGGTCGGTCTCAGGGAAAAAGCTGACGCCATGCCCCGGCAGCTGTCCGGCGGGCAGCAGCAGCGAGTAGCCATCGCCCGGGCTCTGGCCATGGAGCCCGACATTATGCTGTTCGATGAGCCTACCTCTGCCCTGGATCCGGAAATGGTCGGTGAGGTGCTGGCGGTTATGAAGGAGCTGGCAGCCATGGGCATGACCATGGTGGTGGTGACCCATGAAATGGGATTTGCCAAAGACGTGGCGGATCGGGTCCTCTTTATGGATGAGGGCATCATCATGGAGGAGGCCCCGCCTGCAGAAATGTTCAGCAATCCGCAAAACCCCCGAACGGCAGAATTTCTTCAAAAGGTATTGACCCCGTAGGGGTTGTGAGATCCGGCCCGGTTTTCCGGAGCCGGCTCTTTCTTTTTAACCGGCTCCCATATCTTGTGCGCTGCATTAAGAAAGCTGAAAAAAGGCACCAAGGGTAGCGTTGCTCCGGCGTTTGGCAGGGTATAATACCCTTATTGCCCGGTCCGGCCTTTTTACGGCCACCGGGTACCGATCCGGCCACCGGAGCCCTTACGCAAGGAGGAAAACGCAGCAGCTATGAGAGTACAGAAACGCAATCACACGATCGTGGATTACAAGGAGGAAACGATTGCCGACGCCATCCGAAAGGCCATGTCCGAAACCCTGTCCGGGGTGGACAAGCTTCTTTCTGATGAGCTGGCCCGCCAGGTGACCCGCCTGCTGGAGAATGCCGGTCAGGAGCTTGTCACCGTGGATGAAATTCAGAATATCGTTGAAGATCTGCTGATGCAGCACCGCAGGGATGCGGCCAAGGAATACATCATCTACCGATATGAGCGGGACAAGGATCGAAGGAAGGATGCCATGGAAAAAGGTAGCCGGGAAGAGGCCGATGCCGGCCAGCCCAAGCTTCGGGACGAATTCATTACCCGGTACAAACACCTGCCCAATCCCATGGGCCCGCTGGGCAGCTTCGTCTACTACCGTACCTATTCCCGCTGGCTCCCCGAGGAGCTTCGCAGAGAGTACTGGTGGGAGACCGTCCGCCGGGCCGTAGAATATAATTGCAATATCGTGCCGGGCACCAGCCGGTCGGAAGCGGAAGAGCTGTTCGACAACATCTATCATATGCGCCAGTTTCTGTCCGGCCGGACCTTCTGGTCCGGCGGCACCGAAGCCAGCCTCAGGTACCCCATGAGCAATTTTAACTGCGCCGGCCAGGTCATTGATGATTTCGCTTCCTTTGACGAGCTCTTTTATCTCCTGATGGTAGGCGCAGGCGTAGGTGTTCGGGTCACCATGGAGGACGTGGCCAAGCTGCCGCCCCTCCGAGGCGGGATCCAGGTGATCCACATGGCCTATGAACCGGTTCCCAGGGAAGACCGGGACGATATGACCTCTCTGGATTTTACCCAGAAGAAAAACGTGGCAGAGATCATCGTGGGAGACAGCAAGGAGGGCTGGCAGGATGCGCTCGGCTATTTCTTCAAGCTTCACTACGCTAAGCGATACCGGGACATCGACACCATTTACATTAACTATAACAATGTCCGGCCGAAGGGGGAGAGGCTGAAGGTCTTCGGCGGCACCGCCAGCGGCCACGACAGCCTGAAAAACATGTTCCTCAAAATCAAGGAGGTCTTTGGACGGGGGATGGAAGAAGCCTATCAGCTGAAGCCCATCGACTGCCTGGATATCGCCAATATCATCGGCGAAAATGTGGTTTCCGGAGGCGTTCGCCGGACCGCCGAGATGGTTCTCATCGATCCCGAAGACCAGGAAGCCATTAACGCAAAAAGCAACCTGTACATCCGCACGGAAGACGGCAGCTGGGTCATCGATCCTTCTATCGCCCACCGGCAGATCAGCAACAATTCCATTTATTTTACGAAAAAGCCCTCCAGAGAAGCGCTTCGCTGGATGCTGCAGGCCATGCGCAATTCGGGCGAGCCCGGGTTTGTCAACCAGGAGGCCGCTTCCAGACGGCGCGAAAACTTCAATACCGTGAATCCCTGTGGAGAAATCCTGTTGGACGCCAATGGCCTATGCAATCTGACCACCGTCAACATCATGGCTTTCGTGGAGGAGAACGGCGCTCTCAACATGGACGGGCTCGCGCGCGCCATGCGGCTCTCTGCCAGAGCCGCGCTGCGGATGACCTGCCTGGAATTGGAGCTGGATCGATGGCACAGAATCCAGAAGCGGGACAGGCTGCTGGGCTGCTCCGTCACCGGCTGGCAGGATGCCATGAATGCCCTGAGCTACGGCCCTGCCGACCAGGCCCGGCTGCTGCGCACCCTCCGGGAATCCGTTCATGCGGCGGGGACCGAGTACGCCAAAGAAATGGGGATTCAGCCGCCTCTGCTGATGACCACCGTCAAACCGGAGGGGACCTTGTCCCAACTGCCCGAGGTCAGCTCCGGCGTCCACTTTTCCCACGCTCCCTACTATGTCCGCCGGGTTCGCATCTCGGCCGACGACCCCCTGGCCAAGGTCGTGCTGAAGCTGGGGTGGCCGGTCCATCCCGAGGTCAACCAAACCTGGGAAAACGCCAGGACCTATGTGGTGGAATTCCCGGTCAAAGCGCCGGCGGGCAAGACCAAAGGCGACGTATCCGCCGTTGAACAGCTGGAAATCTACAAGATGTTCATGACCAGCTACGTGGATCACAATTGCTCCATCACCGTCCACGTCCGAGACCACGAATGGGAGCTGGTGGAGGAATGGCTCTGGAACAACTGGGACGACTGCATTGCTCTTTCCTTCCTGCCCTACGACGACAGCTTCTACGAGCTGCTTCCCTATGAGGCCATTACCCGGGAGGAGTACCAACAGCGGCTGGCAGCCATGAAGCCCTTCGTCCCCTCCCTTCTCAAGCAGTTTGAAACAGGAGAGGACGACCGGGAGCTGGATCAGGAATGCGCAAGCGGTATCTGCCCTGTTCGATAATAGCAGTCTCGGCGCATCGGGCCGGGAAACCGGCCCGGCGCCCGCACCCGGCCGGCCATCAGGAAAGGAGACTCTTATGTCGGTATTGAATGTGACTCAAATCATTGCAGAGGAAAAAATCCACGAAATTATCAAGCTGATGGACGGCTGTCACTGTGAAAAGTGTGTGGACGATATGATGGCCCTGGCCCTCAACTCCCTGCCGCCCAAATATGCCACGACCCACGCGGGCAAGCAGTACGTGCAGCTGGAATCCTTTAAAAAGCAGTTTGAGACCGATGTGACGGCTGCGCTGATGCGGGCCTGCCTGACGGTAAAAGAGCATCCCAGTCACTGACGCCGTTTCGGAGAGATGTTATGCGAGCACATTTGCACAAGGTTTTCGGCGTCAGTCCGCGAGAATTCATCCAGATTATCCTAGGCATGACCCTGCTGGCTCTGGGGCTGACCTGGTTTCTGTCTCCACTGGGACTGGTGGCCGGCGGTGTATCCGGCCTTTCCGTCGCCATCAAGGAGGCTACCGCACGGGCATTCGGTGTCGGCGTCCCCTTGTACGTGACGAACCTGGTGCTAAACATCCCTCTCTTTCTCATCGTCATCAAACAGCGGGGCTTTCGCTTCGCTCAGCGCTCTCTGTACGCCGTTCTCTGGATCTCTGTAGCGCTCTGGTACTGCGAGCTGATCCCGCCGGTGATTCAGATCGGCGACGATCTGCTTCTGGGCGCCATTTTCGGCGGCGCACTAATGGGCACCGGCATCGGCATGGTTTTACGGATTTCCGCATCCACCGGCGGCACCGATATGCTGGCCTCCATCATCAAGTTCCGATTTCCCTCTTTCCCCATCGTGAGCCTGATCCGGGTCATTGACGGCCTGATCATCCTCAGCGGATTCTATGTTTTCGGCCCGCACAAGGGCCTGTACGCCATCCTGGCGCTGGTCACCTCATCCTACATGATCGGCTTGCTACTTTCGGGCATGCATTTTGCCAAAGCGGCCTACATCATATCCGGCAGGCACGAGGACATCTCCCGTGAAATTATTCGCCGCCTTGGCCGGGGAAATACCGGGATCAAAGCCACCGGCATGTACACCGGCCAGGAGCAGCATATGCTTTTTGTGGTAGTATACCCCAAGCAGGTGGGTAAGCTCCGGGCCATCGTCAAGGAAATCGACCCCGATGCATTTCTGACCATTACCAATGCCACGGAGGTCCTGGGTGAAGGCTTCGGCCGGGACTACGACTCCCTGGGTCTTTAAAAAACCGCTCACCTGGCCCCGATCAGCCCCCGCCACACGCTTTCCCGGTTTCCCTCTTTCCGTGAAGCGTCGCGGCATCCCGGCCGGTGCATGCTTGTCTTACCCAAATAGAACCGGCCGCTGCATGCGGCCGGTTCTATTTGGGTAAGACGCCATTCAATTATTCTTCCGCCGGATCAGCGGATCCTTTCTCGTCCTCGTGCCGGTGCGGCTCTGAATGACAGGAGCAGTCCCGGCTTTCACAGGTGACGCTGTGAGAACAGCCCGGGCACTTGATGCCCTTCCTTCGATCGGACCTGATCTTCAGGATCGCAACCCCCAGCACTAAAACAATGATCAGCAATACGATGATATCATTCACGCTACCTCATCTCCTTTGCCGCAACGGCGGCTCTGACCCGGCCTTTTCGCATCAGGGAAACGATGATCCCCACGATGATGGCGACGGCCAGAAAACCCGGCAGCGCTCCTGATCCGATAGTTCCGGTGGTCGCCAGTGTTCCGATCTGGTAGACCAGATACGCAACGGTGTACCCCGTCGCAAACTGGAAAGCCACGCCGCCCCAGAGCCACTTTCTGTTTTCCATTTCTGCGTTCATGGCGCCGATGGCCGCAAAGCAGGGAGGAGTAAACAGATTAAACATCAGGTATGCAACGGCCGCCACCGAGGTCAGCCCCATGGCTGCCGCCACGGAATCGGCGCCGGAAATCAGTTCAAATTCTTCGGTATCAATAAAGTTGCTGATGCCATACACCACCGCCAGGGTACCCACCACGTTTTCCTTGGCGATGAAGCCGGTGATCGCGGCGGCGGCCAGCTGCCACACGCCGAAGCCGAGAGGGATCAGCAGGATGGCGAAGGGACTGGCGATGCTGGCCAGGATGCTGGTATCCTCCATGCCCTCCTCCACTACCTGGAAGCTCCAGTTAAAGGTCTGCATGATCTGCACCGCCGCATTGCACACCAGAATAATGGTCCCGGCCTTAATGATAAACGCTTTCGCCCGTGACATCATGGAAATAAAGGCTCTCTTCAGGCTGGGGATCCGATATTCCGGCAGCTCCATGATAAAATAGGAACGGCCGGCTCCCTCTCCGGTGATCCTGTTGATGATCAGCGCGCCGATGATGATGATAACGATCCCCACAAAGTACATGGTGGTTCCGATCCAGGCGGCGTTATCAAAGAAAACGCCTGCAAACAGGGCGATAACCGGCAGCTTGGCGCCGCAGGGCATAAAAGGCGTCAGCATAGCCGTCATCCGGCGCTGCCGCTCATCCCGGATAGTCCGGGTTGCCATGATGCCAGGGATGGAGCATCCCGTCCCGATAATCATGGGGATGATGGATCGGCCCGACAGCCCGACCTTCTTAAAAAACCGGTCCATAACCACGGCAATCCGAGCCATATAGCCGCAATCCTCCAGCAGAGCCAGCAGGAAAAACAGGACCATGATCAGAGGCAAGAAGCCGACGACGGCGCCGACTCCGCCAATGATGCCGTCCAGGAGAAGGGCCCGGAGAAGCGGGGACACGCTCTCGCCCATGGCGCCGTCCACAAACGCATAGAACCTGTCGATCCATCCTACGAAGAAATCCGCCAGGAAGGGTCCCAAGGAGCTTTGCGAAACGGAAAAGACCACATAGATAACCAACGCAAAAATGGGAATGCCCCAGAATTTATGCGCCACGACCCGGTCCACGGCATCCTGCCTGGTCTGACTGGCGCTGGCCACCCGGCGCTGCTCCGCCTGTTTGACCATCTCATCCACGAAGGCGAAGCGCGCCTTATCATCCGCCTCCACCAGCGCGGGAACAGCCTCCTGTGCTTTCCCCTTCCCGGCAGTCACCGCTTCCCGGACCAGGACGTCCAATCCCTTTCCGGAAACGGATACCGTCTCGACAAACGGACAGTTCAGCGCCTTTTCCAGGATTTCCTTGCGGATCTCAATGCCTTTTTTGGAAAGCAGATCTGTTTTATTCAGGGCTACCACCACCGGGATTCCCAGCTCCAGCAGCTGTGTGGTAAAGAAAAGACTCCGGCTCAGATTGGTCGCATCCACAATGTTGATGATGACATCCGGGTGCTCATCCTTTACAAAGCTGCTGGTGATGCTTTCCTCTGAGGTGAAGGGTGAAATGGAATACGCCCCGGGCAGATCCACCACCTGGAGCTCCTCCTTATCCGGAGCCAGCTCCGCCTTGATGCTCCCCTCCTTCTTCTCTACGGTTACCCCCGCCCAGTTGCCCACCTGCTCAATTCTGCCGGTGAGCGCATTAAACAGCGTCGTTTTACCGCTGTTGGGGTTCCCTGCCAGTGCGATTCGCATAGAAGTTCCTCCTGTCTTTCTGATATAATGTCTTTTATACGGATATCTCCGCCCCAGGATCTGCGCGCTTCAAGAACGGCTCCCGGCGGCTCCCGCCCCGGCACCGCAGCCGTTTTTAGTTAGTCAGACCTAATCTTTCGGGGAAAAAAGTCGCCAACCGAGGTTGGCGAAACGGCTTGTCTCAGATGAGGATAGCGGCGGCCAGCTCTGAATCGATACTGTACCGGGCATCCTTCACGTGGATGATGTAATTTTCCGCCAGGGTGGAAATAACGGTGACCGTCTCTCCCTCAAAGCAGCCCAGGGTAAAGAGAAAGTCCTTCACTCCCTGGTCGCGGGTCCGGATCCCCTTGATGACACAGGGCTCATTGACGGGAACATGGGTCAGGTTGCGCTGTCCGGGCTCCGGCATCACCGCAGCTTCTGCCTCTACCGCCCGTTCCTCTGCGTTCTTTACCCGGACGCCTCGGATTTTGCTGGAAAGTACCAGGGACATTTGACTTCTCCTTTCTGGATTCTATCTGTATCAAGGTCAAGGTTAGGATTTTCTAACTTTTTACTCCACAATAGGGTTAGCAAATGCTAACCCTATTGTTATTCTACTCCACTCTTTTTTCGCTGTCAACCTGTTTTCAGCAAATTTTTCACAAAGGCTGCCGGGCCCCGAGCCACGGCTTTCCGCTTGAAATTTTTTCAGAATGCCCGGAGCGCCTGCCGGCCATTTGCCCTCGGCCGGGTTTTATACGTTTTCTTCCAAAAAATCCAACAGCTGCCCCACATTCTTTTTGCCGAAGGAAATCTGCTGCCCGTTGACCACCAGGCAGGGGACGCTCCTGACGTTAAACCGCTCCCGCAGCTCGGGGAAATGGTTGATGTCGTAGGCCTCGGCTCGGATTCCGGGATTTCGCGCCGCCAGCAGCTGCGCGGCCATGACCAGCTCCGGGCACATGGTGCAGGAAAGAGAAATCAGGATTTTCAACTCTGCCTGCCGGTTAAAGCGACGGATCCGATCCTCCAGCGTTGCATCCAGCGCTTGTCCGGGCCCGGCGGCGTTGTACAATCCGATAATAAAGGAGCTGAACTCATGCCCGCCCGGAACGCCATGGAAGGCGATCCCCGTATCCTCACCGTTCTGCCGGAGCACTCGAACGCAGGGGATCTCCTCCGGATCGCCCCCCTCCCCGTATTCTACGGAAATCCGGTCGGTCATGCCGTCCAGCTCTTCCAGGAAGGCCGTGAGCTCCAGAGAAATGGGCCGCTTATCCAGCTGCGCTGACAAGCGAATCGGGGAGGTCATTTTCGCAAAGACGCCATCCAGCTGTGCTCTGGCCTCCGGGGGGATAAAACCGCCGATCTCAGCAGCACCCTTTTCCCGGGCGCTTTCCTGCGGCAGCCGCGTGACGGGAGGGATCGGGATCTTGCCCGTTGTTCCCTGCATTTCCGATGCGTATTTTTCCAGCTCCGTAGCGGCGATCGCGCCGTCTGCCGTTGCCGTTACCATCTGGCGCAGCGTTTTCCGGCGAATGTCTCCGGCGGCGTATACTCCGGCCAGATTGGTCTTCCCGTTTTCGTCGGTTTTAATATAGCCCTCCTCGTCCATCTCCACCTGGCCCCGGAACAAGCCGCTGGCCGGCTCATACCCGGCAAAGACGAAGATGCCGAAGGTTTCTCCCGCCGGCGGAGCATACTCCCAGACGTCTCCTGTATTTCTATCCCTGCACCGGAGTCCGTTCAGATCCTCCTCTCCCAGGACCGCTACTACCTCCGTATTGTATCGAACGGAAATTTTTTCATGATTTTTAGCCGCATCAGCGGTGGCCCTGGCGCAGGAAAAATCGTCTCCCCGCACCAACACAGTCACCTGCCTGGCATACCTGGTAAGGAAAACGGCTTCCTCCGCAGCAGCAAAACCGCCTCCCACCACGAACACATCCAGGCCGGAGAAAAACTCGCCGTCACAGGTCGCGCAGTAGGCCACGCCGCGTCCCCTAAACCGTTCCTCCCCCTCAAAGCCGATGCTCCGGGGCTGCGCGCCCGTAGCCAGCACTACCCCAAAGGAACGGAATTCGCCCCTGGAGGTGCTCACCACCTTCTCTTCCCCCTTCAAATCCACCCGCTGAACCTGGGCCAGAAGGAACTCGGCGCCGAAACGCTGCGCCTGGCCGCGCATGACAGCAGTAATCTCTTCGCCGCTGCCGCCGGCTACCCCGGGATAATTGACCACCTCCGAGGTAATGGTGATCTGCCCGCCAAAACGCTCCTTTTCCACTACCAGCACCCGATAACGGGCCCGGGCCAGGTACAGGGCGGAGGCCAGCCCCGCGGGGCCGCCTCCGATAACGATCACATCAAACAAATTGGCATTTTGGTTCCCATCCATTACAGCAACCCCACCAGATCCAGGCTGGGCTTCAGCGTTTCGGCGCCGGGCTGCCACTTTGCGGGGCACACCTCGCCGTCGTGCTGCGCGACAAACTGAGATGCCTGAACTCGTCGCAGCAGCTCCTCTGCATTTCGCCCCACATTCCCGGCCAGCACCTCATAGGCCACGATCTTTCCCTCGGGGTTGACGATAAAGGTGCCTCGCTCGGCCAGCCCGTCGCTTTCAATCATAACATCAAAATCTCTTGCCAGCTTGCCGGTGGGATCTGCCAGCATGGGATACTTGATTTTCTGAATCGTTTTGGATGCGTCGTGCCACGCCTTGTGAACAAAATGGGTATCACAGGAAACCGAGTATATCTCGCAGCCGATGGCTTTAAATTTCTCGTAATTGTCGGCCAGATCCTCTAGTTCGGTGGGGCACACAAAGGTAAAATCTGCAGGATAAAAGAAAAACACGGACCACTGCCCCAGGATATCCTGTTTGGTCACCTGCCTGAAATCGTTGTTGCAGTACGCCTGCACAGAAAAATCCGATACTTCTTTCTGAATCATTGACATCGTTGTTCCTCCTTGATACACCGGTCTCTTCCGGCTGGTTTTAATACGATCAGCTCCAGCAAACGCCGGCAGACCGGACATTCGCGCTTTAGTTAGCTTTAGCTAACTGATATAACTATACCCACTTTCCGACAGTAAAACCGCCGCCTTTCATTTTTTTGTCCGGCTTTTCACCGGCCATATCCCGGCATCCCTTTTTTCCCCTTGCCCCGCTCCGCCGGTCCCGACGCATTTTCAACAGTGCCCTGCGCCGCAAGGCCGCCTCCTCTCCATGCAGAGCCGCAAAGAAAGGAGACGCCGCAAAAAAGGGGCAAAGCGTTGTGTTTATTACCGAACTGTGCTATGATAAAGACAGCTTGTTTTCAGCTTATTTGAGGAGGGTGTATTTTGAAAATACAGGAATCCGCAGAGAACTACCTGGAGAACATTCTGATCCTGAAAAAACGCAATCAGGAAGTCCGCTCCATCGATATCGTCAACGAACTGGGCTTCTCCAAGCCCAGTGTCAGCGTAGCCATGAAGCACCTGCGAGAGAACGGCTACATAGAAATGGATCACAAGGGCTACATCGAGCTGACGGAAAAGGGTAACGAAATCGCCAGCAAGGTCTACGAGCGCCACACCCTGATCACCGACGCGCTCATCGGCATCGGCGTGTCGGAAACCACTGCCCGGCAGGATGCCTGCCGGGTGGAGCACCACATCAGCGAAGAGACCTTTCAGCGCCTGAAGGAGCATTTCCTGCGGAGGCGCTGACATCGCTGACATATAAACAGCATGCTGCTTCCCCGCCGCTTTCCCGGCGGTTTTTTATTGCACCCTTTTCAGCTTGCCGGGTACCCGGGTACGCAACTCCAGAGCGGGAGCCGTTTCAGCTATTCCTGTGGACCGGGGGCTGCAGCACACCCAGAAAAAATTTCCCGGTTCTCCTCTGTCAGAACTTTTTCCAGAAAAAGCCAGGTCAGGGCCGGATCAAACTGGGATCCGGCACATCGCCTCAGCTCTGCTTTGGCTTCGTCCACACTGAGGGGAAGGCGGTAGGGTCTCCGACTGATCATGGCGTCATAAGCATCGACAAGGGTAATGATCCTTGCGAGCAGCGGAATTTCTTCCCCCTTGAGGCCCCGCGGGTAGCCGGTGCCATCCCAGCGTTCGTGATGGGACAGGATATCGTCAGCAATGCGCCTCAGCTCCGGCGTCGCCTGAGCAATCCGATAACCGGCCTCCGGATGCTTTCGGATGCTGACCCATTCTTCCGGCGTCAGCACATCCTCCTTGAGCAAAATCCGTTCTTCCACGCTCATTTTTCCGATATCGTGCAGCACTGCAGCCATCTCCAGATCCAGCAGATCGTTTTCTGTCAGTCCCAGCTCCCGGCCGATAGCCGCAGCATACTGGGCCAGGCGGTCTGCATGCTAGGCCGTTTCGCAGCTTTTTTCCAGCATAATGGCATTGATGACGGCCATCAGACCGGCGCGGCAATTCTTCTTCATGGATGCGCCCCTCTTCTCTGCTGCATATCTCCCGTGATAGCCGTTGCCCCTCCCCCTGCGGTCGGTTTCCCCGGTGCCGCAGCTCTGCCTCCCGCTGTCACAAGCGGGCAGCCTCGAGCCGTTACAAACGCCCCCTGCCGGCCCTTTCCGGCCCCGGTGCGTCTCAGCGAACGAAGCTGTTATCAGCCATTATACCAAACTTTTCCTCTCTTTAACAGGTAATATTTTGATATTTCTCCTATATTTTAAAAAAATACCATTTCGGGATCTCCCGAGGCCTCGGCCCGTTCTCCCTCCTTCCTGTTTCAGGCATAAAAAAATCTTCCGAAGCGGAAGATTGCAAAAGCGATAAGCGATATGGGTGGCAGGAGTGCTCCGGCAGGCCCGGCTCGATCTTCACTCCTACTTCCAGCGAACGGGCGAAACGCCCTTATGAGGCAGCCGCAGATATGTCTCTCCGTCCGGATATCCGAAAGCCATCGCACCGTAGACCTGCATTTCCGGCGGGATATCCAGGTATGCCCGAAGCTCCAGGCTGGCATTGATCAGGTTGGCCAGATAGCCGGCCCAGCAGACGCCGATGCCCCTGGCATGAAAGAGCAGATCCACGTCCCGAAGGGCGATGACCGTATCCGTATAGGGATTCATTTTCCCGGCCTTCGGCCCGATGCCGACAAGCAAATGGGGCGCATCCAGCGTGACAATATTGTTCCGACGCCCCAGCTCTGACAGGATCTCCATGGAAACGTGCTTATTCTCCACCCATTCCACCACCAGCTCCATGATCTTTCGGACATTTTCCGGCCGGTGAACCACCAGCCAGGA
>JBGYKY010000100.1:0-6577 GCA_041836105.1 Bacillota bacterium
GGGCTGCTGGCGGGGTTTGGCGGACAGACTGCGCTGAACCTGGCCATGACCCTGGACGAACAGGGGGTGCTGGATCAGCTGGGCGTCCGGCTGCTGGGCGTCAACAAGGACAGCATTAAAAAAGCTGAAGATCGGGAAGCCTTCAAGCAGCTCATGGAGGAGATCGGGGAACCCATCCCTCCCAGCACGATTGCCACCAGCCTGAAGGAGTGCAGAGACTTCGTCGCTCAAGAAGGGTTTCCCGTGATCATCCGTCCGGCCTACACCCTGGGCGGAACCGGAGGCGGCATTGCTACCAACTCGGAGGAGCTGGAGCTCATGGCGAAGAAGGGGATGGAAAGCAGCAGCATCGGGCAGATCCTGCTGGAAAAATCCGTTGCCGGCTGGAAAGAAATCGAGTTTGAGGTGATGCGGGACAGTAAGGACAACTGCATCATCATCTGCAGCATGGAGAACCTGGATCCGGTGGGGGTCCATACCGGAGACAGTATCGTCGTGGCCCCGGTCCAGACCCTGCGAGACGCAGAGTATCAGATGCTTCGAAATGCGGCCCTGAAGATCATCCGGAGCCTTCACATTGAAGGGGGGTGCAACATCCAATATGCGCTGGATCCCCATTCCATGGACTACATCGTCATTGAGGTCAACCCCCGGGTCAGCCGGTCTTCGGCGTTGGCATCCAAGGCAGCGGGGTATCCCATTGCCAAAATTGCGGCTAAGATTGCCATCGGCTTCCGCCTGGACGAGCTGAAAAATTATGTGACCAAAACCACCAGCGCCTGCTTTGAGCCCACCATCGACTACTGTGTGGTAAAATTCCCCAAGTGGCCCTTTGACAAATTCCGGACAGCATCCCGAAGGCTGGGGACTCAGATGAAGGCCACCGGGGAAGTGATGTCCATTGACCGCACCTTTGAAAGCGCTCTGCTCAAGGCAGTGACTTCCCTGGAGGTCAAATGCGACGGCCTGAGGGTTCCCTATGTTACCGGGCTTTCCACGGAACGGCTGATGAAAAAGATTGAGGACTGCGATGATGAACGGATTTTCTGCCTGGCGGAAGCCATGCGCCGGGGAAAAACGGTAAAGGAGCTCAACGAAATTACAGCCATCGATCCCTGGTTCCTGGACAAGCTCATGGGCATCGTGGAGATGGAAAATGCCCTGAGGACCCGGGAAATCGACGCCGAATTTCTGGCGGAGGTGGAAAAACGGGGATTTACCGATAGCGAGATCCTGGAGCTCTCCGGTATTCCCCGGGAAGCGCTGCAGGACATGCGTATTTATCACGACATTTTCCCGGTATACAAGGTGGTGGACACCTGCGGGGGCGAGTTTGATGCAGCGACTCCCTATTACTACTCCTGCTTCGACAGCGAGGACGAAAGCCAGGTTTCGGACAAAAAGAAAATCCTGGTGGTGGGCTCCGGCCCTATCCGGATCGGGCAGGGCATCGAGTTTGATTATTGCTGCGTCCAGGGGGTCTGGGCCATTAAGGAGCTGGGCTACGAGGCGATCATCATCAACAACAATCCGGAGACGGTGAGCACCGACTTCGATACGTCGGACAAGCTGTACTTTGAGGCGCTCCATATCGATGACGTGATGAACGTCGTTAAGAAGGAACGACCCTATGGCGTTATCCTCCAGTTCGGCGGACAAACCTCCCTGAACCTGGCGGAAAAGCTCAGCGGCCGCAGCATTCGGATCTTGGGGACGGCCAACCGGTACATCGACATGGCAGAGGATCGGGAAAAATTCCTGGCACTGTTGGAGGAGCTGGGGATTCCCTATCCGGCGGGGACGGCTGTCACCAATGAAGAGGAAGCTTTTCGAGCAGTAGAGGCATTGGGATACCCGGTGGTGGTGCGGCCTTCCTTTGTCATCGGCGGCCGGGGGATGCAGGTGGTCTACGAGGATACGGAGCTGAAAAAATACTTGAAGGAAGCGGTAGCGATTTCCGCGGATCACCCTATCCTCATCGATAAATATATTCAGGGACAGGAGATCGAGGTAGACGCTATCGGCGATGGGGAGGATGTACTGATCCCCGGTATCATGGAGCATATCGAACGGACCGGCATCCACTCTGGCGACAGCATTTCCGTTTATCCTCCCTTCCGGGTGTCCCCGGCGCTGAAGGCGCAGCTGGCCGACTACACGGAACGGATTGCCCGAGCCCTCCACATCGTCGGGCTGGTCAATATTCAGTATGCTTATGATGGCGAAAAGCTATATGTCATTGAAGTCAATCCTCGGGCATCCCGTACAGTACCGATCCTCAGCAAGGTGACCCGGGTCCCCATGATCAGCCTGGCGGTGGCTGCCATGCTGGGGCAGAAGCTCAAGGATCTGGGGTATGGAACGGGCTTGTACCCGGAGGCAGAGGAATACGCCGTCAAGGTACCGGTCTTTTCCAGCGCCAAGCTGACGGACGTGGACGTGGCTCTGGGACCCGAAATGCGGTCGACGGGCGAGGTGCTGGGCATCGATCGGGATCTGGACAAAGCGTTGTACAAGGGCTTCCTGGCCGCTAACATGAAAATCCCCGTCGCAGGCGGCGTCTTTGTGGCGCTCCGGGATTCGGAGAAAACACCGGAAACCGCAGCGGTGATCCAAAAATACGAGAAGGCCGGCATTGCCTTGTACGCATCCCACGGAACCGCGGCGTTTCTGCAGGCCTGCGGCATCAAGAATGAAGAAATCACCTTTGACAGGGCCAGGGCGATGGTGGGAGAGGGCATCGACTGTATTGTCAATGTGCCTCGGGTAGGAAATATTCGGGAAAGTGAGGGCTTTGCCACCCGGCGACGGGCCATCGAATGGGGGGTGCCGGTGCTGACCTGCATCGATACCGCGGATGCCTTTATCACGGCCATCGGTCTCCGGCAGGCGGGCGCCCGGCTGGAGTATAACCTGCTGAAGCTGTAGGAGGGCGCCCGGACAACAAAAAAACGGGGGCAGCGGATGAAACCGCTGCCCCTTCGTGTGATCAAACTGTTGATCACACGGTCAGCCGGCGGAACCGTCTTCTCTCCGTCTTACCCACTTCAGAACAAAGACCTGAATGATGCCGGCGGCGGGCACTGCCAGAAGCATACCGGGGATCCCGAAGAAGTATCCGGAGATGGAGACCGCTAACAGCACGAATAGGGGATGCAGGCCGGTGCTGGAGCCAACGACTTTTGGGTAAATAAAGTTGGAGTCCAGCTGCTGGATGGCGAAAAGGATGACAACGGCCAGGATCCCCTGATCCAGGCCTCCGCTGAAAGCGCCGACGATGAAGGCGGGCACCATGCCCAGAAAGGGGCCGAAGTAGGGGATGATGTTGGCCAAGCCGGCAAAGGCGCCGATGAAGACGGCGAACTCCAGCCCCAGGAGGGACAGGCCAACGGCGGATAGCACGCCCACGATCAGGGAGTCCAGCAGGGCGCCCCGGATAAAGTGGGAAATGACGCCGTTGATATCGTAGAGGATGCCTCCCAGGCGGAGATTGGTGGACTCCTTGAAGGCCAACGACATCCAGCGGGTCACCAGGCCCTGGAAAAACTCCCGATCCTTCAGCAGGTAAATGCTGACCATCAGACCCAGGAGAGCGTTAATGATCCCGCCCCCCGCAGAGCTGATAAGGCTGAGGATAGAGGACGTATTGATGTTTTCTGCCAGCCAGCTGAGCACGGAGTCGGCCATATCGTTAAAGGTGTCCGATAATCCGGCGATTTCCAACTGGTCGATCCAGGACTGGACGACCTCCTCGTAGCTGGATAAATACTGCGCGGCGTTTTCCCAGAGACCGGACAGGCCGGAAAACACAAACTTCCCCAGAATGAGGAAGGAAAAGGCGTACAGGATGGCTACCAGGCTGCCCAGGACCAAGAGATAGGTCAGGAGAATGCTGACCAGCCTCAGCCGGGAGGGAGACAGCCTTTTCAGAGGGCCGATGTGAAGCTTCCGGGCGATCAGCTCTGTCAGCGGGTATAGAAGGTACGCCAGAAAAAGGCCGATCAGCAGGGGAGACAGAGCGGACAGCAACGATCCGAGCCAGGAGGAGACCATCTCAAGCACGGACTGGAAGTTTCGGATAGTAAAATACAGGATGTACAGAAGGGCGGCGGTGAAGGCAATAAAAATGCTGTACTTCATCAGGCCTCTGTTTTGAAGAACATCGCGGATCTGGGACATAAACAGCTCCTTTTATCGGCATGGCAGGTCGGCGGATTCGTACAAGCGGCAGGCGGGCCTTCTTGCCCACTCGCGGCTGCGGGGGATATCTCCACCCATTTGTATTATAGAGGAAAGGTCGAATTTCCGCAAGAACCATCGCCGTAGGGGACGCTCCCGGCGGAAGGAGGAAAAATGAAACGGATTCCGGAGCTGCTGGCGCCTGCCGGCAATACAGAAGCATTTCTGGCTGCTGTCGAAAACGGGGCGGATGCCGTCTATCTGGGCGGGCCCCTTTACCATGCCCGGATAAAATCAGGCGGCTTTTCCATGGAAGACCTTCGGCAGGCGGTTCAATACGCACACCTGAGGGATGTCCGGGTCTACGCGACCCTCAATGTCCTGATATATGATGATGAGCTTCGGCAGGCAATGACTTATGGGGGAGAACTGGAAGCCCTGGGGGTGGATGCCGTGATCCTTCAGGATTTCGGGCTGGCGCGGTTGTTGAAAAACGCCTTCCCCCAGCTGCCGCTGCACCTGTCTACCCAGGCGACGGTGTACAATCCCTCCGGCGCCAGACTGGCCCGGGACCTGGGCTTTCGCCGGGTGGTGCTGGCTCGGGAAACTCCCTTGGCAGAGCTTCGAAGCATAATTCGCCGGGTGCCGGAGATGGAAATCGAGGTTTTTGTTCATGGCGCCCTGTGCATGGCTTATTCCGGGCAGTGCCAGCTAAGCCGGTTTCTGGGCGGGCGAAGCGGAAATCGGGGATCGTGCGCCCAGCCCTGTCGCCTGGCCTATGAGGGCAGAGCGGAAAGCGACTATCCCCTCAGCCCCAAGGATCTTTGCGGGCTGGATTTTCTCCGGGAGCTGTCGGAAGCAGGCGTCTCCTCGCTGAAGATCGAGGGGCGGATGAAGTCTCCGGAATATGTGGCAGTAGTAACGGGCATCTATCGGAAATATTTGGACGGACTGGAAAAAGGGCAGGAGCTTCCCGTGGCGGAGGAGGATCGGGAGCAGCTGAGGCAGATCTTCAGCCGAGGAGAATTTACGCAGGGATATTGGACAGGGAACCCGGGAGCTGCGATCCTTTCGGGAGAATTGCCCAAGCACCAGGGCGTACTGGCGGCCAGGGTAGAGCGGCGGGTCGATGGACAGGTGCTTCAGGTCCGCCGGGAGCCGGGGCAGGATATCGCCCTGGGCGACGGGGTGGAGACCCGGGGGAACGCTCTGACGGGCAAGGTGGTGACCTATCGAAGGGATCTGGGGAAGGGGGTCCGGCAGATCGGAGATTTTAAGAAAGCGGCTGCGCCCGGAGCGCCCCTTTATCGAATCAGGGAAAAGGCACAGTGGGAAAATGCCAGGAAAACCTTTTCTCAGGCCGATTTGGCGCAGGGAAAGGGCCGGCGGCGGGTGCCGGTTGCGATGTCCTTTCGCTGTCGCATGGGCGAGGCTCCCGTTTTGGAGCTTTGGGAGACAGAAAAAAACCGAAGCTTCCGGAGAACCCGGGACCCGAAAACGGAAGAAGGCGGCGCCCGGATCCGTGTTCGGGGAGACCAGCCGTCAGAGCCGGCCAGGGCAAAGGCGCTGTCCCGGGAAGTCGTGCAGGAGCAGTTGTCTAAAACGGGTGGGACTCCCTTCCGGGTCGTGGAAATATCAGTAGATGTGGAGGATGGTCTGTCTTTGCCCCTGTCTGCGTTAAACCGACTGAGACGCCGGGCTATTGATGCCATGATTTCAGAAAAGGGCAGGCAGCGGAGGGAAAGCGCCGCCCCTGTCGGCAGCGCCGGCGGCTTTTCCGCTGCCGCGTCGAAGGAGCTTCGGCGGGCTTTCTCCGGCGAGCCCGGCGAGCTGCTGGAGCTGTACGGCTTTTCCGTTGCCAGCCTTCACGATAAGCGAGCAGTGGGCTGGCTGGAAAGCGTGGAGGAGCGCGGCCCGACACCTCGGGAGATTCGGATCGTGCTGCCGCTGACACAGTGGGAGGAGGTCTGTGTTCTCCGCGAAGAATGGGAGCGCCGGGGCGTTTTGTCAAAGCAAAGAGAAAAGGGGACGCTTCGCTGGGTTCCCATGATCCCGGGTGTCAGCCTGGGGCCGCAGGATCGGCGGATAGAAGAAAATCTGCCGCGTTTCCTTAACTGGGCCAAGGAGGCTCGGGGCATTTATATCGGCAACCTGGGGTGGATCGCAGGGTTCCTGGAGGCTGGTGTACCGGTGTATGGAGACTACGGATTGAATCTGAACAACCGGGCTGCTTTTGATTGGGCGAGGGAAATCGGGCTGGCAGAAAGCGTCCCTTCCTTAGAGGCTCAGGGCGGACCGGAGGATTGGGGCTGGCAGTATCTGGGGGCTATTCCCCTGATGATCACGGAGCATCCAATGGAGGCGGAGCTGCTGGAACGGCGAAGCGGCGCAGGGTTAA
>JBGYKY010000101.1:0-4075 GCA_041836105.1 Bacillota bacterium
CTCCGGGAAATCGTGGATGACCTGGACCGATGGGCCGGAGACCGGGGCATCCGATCGGTGGACGACATCCGGGGCAAGGCTCTGGGTCACCTGAAATCTTTTGATGAAATGAAGATGGAGCCGGTGGTGTCCCGCTCCGATCACCGGCCCTGCCGGGCGCATTGCCGGGCCTGCGTCAAGGGCTGCATCTACAGCGCCATCCGGCGGGAGGAAGCGGATGTGACGATCGATGAGAAGCTTTGTACCGGCTGCGGCGTCTGCACCTTTGTCTGTCCTGAGAAAAAATTATCTCTGCGCTGGTGATCGGCGCATCGCTGCAGCTTTGCGGAGCCGGGAGAGGCTCCGCTTTTCCGTCCCTGGGGAGCCGGCACGAAGACCCGAAGGAGGCCCGTTTTGTTCTGGAAAAAGAACAAGAAAGTTGTGAAAATATTCTTGTAAATTCCCAAAGATGTGTTACAATGGAGGTGCCATGTAACCGGTTACACCCAATATGGTTCAGTTTGCCGGATATAAGTATACAGTATAAATTATTTTGTCGTAGGAATTAAAGGAGGGAAATGAATTGAGTAAAGTTGTAAAGTCGGACTTCAATTCAGAGGCCGTAGCCGGGTTCAATCACAGGACCGCTATGGAAGAGGCAGCGCGATGTCTGCTGTGCATTGATGCTCCCTGCAGCCAGGGATGTCCCGCGGGAACGGATCCCGGAAAATTTATCCGATCCGTTCGCTTCAGAAACGTCAAGGGTGCGGCGGAAACCATCCGTGAGAACAACGTTCTGGGCGGCACCTGTGCCAGAGTCTGTCCTTACGACCGCCTGTGCGAGGAGTTCTGCAGCCGATGCGGCATCGACAGACCCATCGAGATCGGCAAGCTGCAGCGATACATCATTGAGCAGGAGGAAGCCTTCGGTATGCAGATTCTGAAGGCCCCCGCCGAGAAGAAGGCGGGGAAGGTTGCCTGCGTCGGCGCCGGACCCGCTTCCCTGGCGTGCGCTGCAGAGCTGGCCAAAGCCGGTTATGCCGTGACCATCTTCGAGCGTGAAGCCGAAGCCGGCGGCGTCCTGACCTACGGCATCGTTCCTGCCAGACTGCCCAAGAAGGTTGTAGAGCATGACATCAAGGCCGTCAAGGACCTGGGTGTTACCTTTGTCTTCAACAAGGAAGTGAAGGAAGCCGATCTGGCCGACTTCGACGCCGTATTCGTAGGCGTCGGCCTCTGGGGCGCGAAAATCCCCGACATTAAGGGAAAAGACCTGAAAAACGTATACACTGCTGTTGATTTCCTGAAGAAGGCGCGAGCCGAGGAAAACAGCTTCAGCCCCGGCGCCAACGTTATCGTGGTGGGCGGCGGAGACGTGGCCGTGGATTGCGCTGTCGCTGCCAAGCTGAGCGGTTCTCCCAACGTCAGGATCGTTTATCGACGAACCATCGAAGAAGCTCCTGCAAACATGACCGAGTTTGAATATGCCCTTTCTCTGGGCGTGGGCATCACCACCGAAATGGCGCCGGCCGAGCTGCTGGGGACCGATAAGGTCGAGTTTGCCGCATTCACCGGACGTGATGGTGTTTCCGAAGCCAAATTCAAGGCAGACGCAGTCGTCTTTGCCATTGGACAGGGCCCTGAGTCCGTTGCAGCCTTTGCCGCTGTAGGAACGGACGAAAAAGGAAGCATCAAGGTTTCCGACAAATTTGAAACCAGCAACGAAAAGGTATTTGCCGCAGGCGATATCGTCAACGGCGGTAAGACTGTGGTGGAAGCGGTTGCCGAAGGAAAAGCCGCCGCGGCGTCCATTGTGGCATACCTTGAAAAGAAAGGAGTGAAGTAAGATGGCATTGAAGAAAGATTTATCCATTAAATACCTGGGAGTCGAGTGTGAAAACCCCTTCTTTCTTTCCTCCTCCCCGGTAGGAAGCAATTACGAAATGGTTGCCAAGTCCTATGAAGAAGGATGGGGCGGCGTATTCTACAAAACTGTCGGCATCTTTGTTGCCGATGAATGTTCTCCTCGGTTTGACCAGACCAACAAGGAGGGTCTGCCCTGGATCGGCTTCAAAAATATGGAACAGATTTCCGATAAGCCGACGGAAGTAAACTTTGAGAACATGATGAAGCTGAAGAGAGACTACCCGGACAAGATTATGGTAGCTTCCATCATGGGCTCCAACGACGAAGAGTGGAGACAGCTGGCCAAAATGTGCGATCAGGCCGGCGTGGACCTGATCGAAGGAAACTTCTCATGTCCCCAGATGACCAGCCATGCCATGGGCTCCGACGTCGGCACCAACACCGATCTGGTCCGGGCCTACTGCAAGTCGGTCACCGAAACCACCAAGATCCCGTTCATTGCCAAGATGACCCCCAATATCACCAGCATGGAGGTACCGGCGAGAGCGGCCCTGGAGGGCGGAGCTGCTGGCGTGTCCTGTATCAACACCATCAAGTCCATCACCAACATCGATTTCGAAAATATGACGGCTATGCCGGTCGTAAACGGTAAATCCTCCATCTCCGGCTACTCCGGCGCTGCCGTGAAGCCCATCGCCCTGCGATTCGTCGCTCAGCTGATGAAGGACGAAATCGTCGGCAAGACCGAGCTGTCCGGTATCGGCGGTATCGAGACCTGGAGAGATGCCGTGGAGTTCCTGCTGCTGGGCTGCCGAAATCTGCAGGTGACCACTGCCATCATGCAGTACGGATATCGAATCGTGGAGGACATGATCAGCGGCGTATCCCACTTTATGGATGAGCGCGGCTACAACAAGCTGGAAGACTTTATCGGTCTGGCGCTCCCCAACGTTATCCCGGCGGAAGACCTGAACCGAGACTTTAAGCTGTATCCGGATTTCAACCACGACAAGTGTATCGGATGCGGACGGTGCTATGTTTCCTGCTACGATGCCGCCCACCAGGCCATCGACTGGGATCAGGAAAACAGGAAGCCCATTCTCAACGACAAGTGTGTCGGATGTCATCTGTGCCTCAACGTCTGCCCCGTACAGGGATGTATTACGCCGGGCGAGCTGAAGTGGAAGGAAGGACGTCAGCAGGTCGACATTAAGATGAAACAGCAGTACGACTAAACAACGGCTTGTGGGCTGGGGACCGGTCGGATCCTGCCTGATATGTAGCTTTGCGGGACCAATCGGGAAATGTATTCTGTATACATTTTTCGGTTGGTCCTCAAGCGTGGGTTCCTGTGGTAAGCTGGTAAAGGGGATGCGATCCGACAGGCGAAAGGAACAGGGGAGGTTATGTCGTCCCCGGAAGCATTTGAACAACCAATAGGAGGATGAAAAAATGTACAAGTGTGACGTAAAGCGAATGGATGAGAAAATCAAGACCTTCAGCACCTTCGGTGATGCAGGCCACGGTGGGATCACCCGATACTCCCTGTCTCCGGAAGCCCACATGGCTCGGGACTATTTTGCCAAAAGAATGAAGGATATCGGCGCCGTCATTGAGTGGGACGACATGGCCAACATGTACGCCACCATCCCCGGCAGTGACCCCAACGCCAAGCGGATCGTGATGGGCTCCCATGCCGACTCTGTCCGGAACGGCGGTAATTACGACGGCATTCTGGGCGTTATCGGTGCCATGGAGGTGCTGGAGGCCGTGGTAGCTCAAAACATCCCTCACAAGCATCCCCTGACGGCCATGATCTGGACCAATGAAGAAGGATCTCTGTATCCTCCGGCCATGATGTCTTCCGGCGTCATCTGCTACGACTATCTGCCGGAGGATATCCGGGGCAAGTTTGCAAAGGAAAAAATGCTGGCCTCCAAGAGCGTTCTGGACAAGACGACGACCTTCGGCGATGCCCTGAACGCCAGCCCCTATAAGGGCAGTGAGGCCAACCGGCTGACCCCGGACAAGTATGCCGCCATGTTCGAGCTTCATATTGAGCAGGGGCCTATCCTGGAGGATGAGGGAAATGATGTCGGCGTTGTTACCTGCGTACTGGGCATGTTCAACTACCGCATCCGATTTTTCGGCCAGTCCGATCACGCCGGAACCACCCCCATGCACAAGCGGCAGGACGCTCTGTATGCGGCTGCCCAGGCGCTGTGCTATC
>JBGYKY010000102.1:0-9073 GCA_041836105.1 Bacillota bacterium
AAAAACAACTCAGAAAAGCAATCGAAAACCATCAAAAACGGTATAACGCTACTGCGAAAACCTGTTTGAACTTCAAAAGTCCGAATCAAGTAGTATCGGAGTATTTCTCAAAAGTGTAACATATGTCTTGACAGCTAAGACGCCGATAACGAAAAAAGAGGTTTCTATGCTTGACAACAAAACCCTATTGATCACCGGCGGCACCGGTTCCTTTGGCAATGCCGTTGTCCGGCGGTTTTTAGAAACCGGGGTCCGGGAGATTCGAGTCTTCAGCCGGGACGAAAAAAAGCAGCACGATATGAGGCTGCGGTATAATAGTGAAAAGCTGAAATTCTATATCGGTGACGTACGCCATTACGACGGCGTGGAGACCGCCATGCGCGGGGTGGATTACGTCTTTCATGCGGCAGCGCTGAAGCAGGTTCCCTCCTGCGAGTTTTACCCCATGGAAGCGTATCGAACCAATGTGGAGGGGACCGATAACGTGCTCAAAGCCGCGATGGCCTGCCAGGTCGCCAATGTCCTTTGCCTGAGCACCGATAAGGCCGCTTATCCCATCAATGCCATGGGGATCAGCAAAGCGATGATGGAAAAGGTGGCCGTATCCAAGGCCAGGATGCTGGGAGAGGCAAAGCCGACGATTTGCATTACCCGGTATGGTAACGTCATGGGCTCACGAGGCTCGGTGATCCCTCTGTTTGAGGCGCAGGCAGAGAGGGGAGAGGCGCTGACCGTGACCGATCCGGCCATGACCCGGTTCATGATGACCCTGGAGGAAGCCGTGGAGCTGGTTCTATACGCTTTCGCCAACGGCAAGCAAGGGGATCTGTTCGTCCAGAAAGCCCCGGCGGCCACTATCGGAGAGCTGGCAGAGTCCATTATTGAGATGAAAACATCGCCCAGCTGCGTCGAAATCATCGGTACGCGCCACGGCGAGAAGCTGTATGAGACCCTTTTGACCCGGGAAGAAAGGGCAAGGGCAGAGGACCGGAGCGGCTATTACCGGGTCCCCATGGATGAACGGGACCTCAATTACCATCAATATTTTGAAGAGGGGCAGCAGCTGAACCAAGATCTGGAGGCCTACACTTCCCACAACACCCGAAGGCTGAACCGGGAAGAAATAAAAGCTCTGCTCCTTCGGTACGGGATGGAAGAAAAGATATGAACATACTGATCACCGGCGCAGCGGGGTTTATCGGCCGAAATTTGACGGCGGCTTTAAAGGGAAAGGGCGGGCATACGCTGTATCTGGCAGATAGGGAAACAACCGAAGCGGAGTTGGCTGCTTTTGCATCGGGCTGTGATTTTGTGTTCCATTTGGCCGGAGTGAATCGGCCGAAGGATCCCGGGGAATTTATCACGGGAAATCTGGACTATACCTCTTCCCTGCTGAGCTTACTGAAAGAACAGGGGAACAAGGCTCCTGTGCTGATGACCTCCTCCATCCAGGCGCTGTGGGACAACCCCTATGGGAGGAGCAAGCTGGCCGGCGAGGAGGCCCTCCTGGCCTATGGCCGAAAGGAACGCGTACCGGTCTATGCCTTCCGTCTGCCCAATGTCTTCGGAAAGTGGTCCAGGCCCGATTATAATTCGGTGGTGGCCACCTTCTGTTATCGGCTGGCCCGGGGGCTGCCCATCGATGTCCACGACCCGCACGCGCCATTGACCCTGCTCTACATCGATGATTTGGCGGAGGAATTTTTGTCTGCTCTGGAAAGACCGGCGCCCGTGGCCAGGGATGGACGCTGCTACATCCATCAAGTGTATCCTTCTACGGTGGGCGAGGTGGCAGAAAAATTGCGCGCCTTTGCCCGATCCCGGGAAACCCTGGCCTGCCCGGATTTGGGAGGAGAGCTGAGTAAGAAGCTGTACGGCACCTATCTGAGCTTTTTGCCAGAGGACGGGTTTTCCTATTCTCTCCGCTCCCACCAGGATGACAGGGGCTCCTTTACGGAATTTTTAAAGACAGAGGATCGGGGGCAGGTCTCTGTCAATGTATCCCGCCCGGGGATCACGAAGGGGAACCACTGGCATCATACCAAAGCGGAGAAGTTTCTGGTGGTGTCCGGCACCGGCCTGATCCGGTTTCGCAGGGTGGACGAGGAGAAAATTCTGGAATACCCGGTTCGGGGGGACCAGCTCACCGTGGTGGATATTCCGCCCGGTTATACCCACCACATTATCAATACCGGCGCCACGGAGCTGGTGACGCTGATGTGGGCCAGCGAGGCCTTTGACCCGGAGCGGCCCGACACCTATTTTCTGGAGGTATAGCATGAACGAGGCGAGCAGGCGGAGCAGGATGAAGGTCATGACCATCGTCGGTACCCGGCCGGAAATCATCCGGCTTTCTCAGGTCATGAAGGCGTGCGACCAATATTTTGACCATGTTCTGGTGCATACGGGCCAGAACTGGGATTATACCCTGAATCAGGTTTTTTTTGAAGATTTAAGGCTGCGGGAGCCGGATTACTATCTGGACAGCGCGGGGGAACACCTGGGGGCTACCATGGGCAATATCATCGCCCGCTCCTACGAGGTCCTTTCTCGGGAAATGCCGGACGCGCTGCTGATCCTGGGCGATACCAATTCGGCTCTGTGCGCCATCAGCGCCAAACGTCTGAAAATCCCCGTGTTCCACATGGAAGCCGGGAACCGCTGCTTTGATCAGAACGTGCCGGAAGAAATCAACCGAAGGATCGTGGACCATATTTCCGACATCAATCTGCCCTATACCGAGCACAGCCGCCGCTATCTTTTGAGCGAGGGCTTCCGAAAGGAGCATATCTTTGTGACCGGATCCCCTATGAGGGAGGTGCTGGACGCTCATGCGGAAGAAATCCGGGCCAGCAGCATTTTGGATGACATGGGGCTGGACGGCGGCCGCTATTTCCTCCTGTCGGCCCATCGGGAAGAAAATATCGATCGGGAAGAGCATTTCCTTTCGCTGATGAACGGCATCAATGAGGTGGCTGAAAAATACCAGATGCCCGTCATCTATTCCACCCACCCCAGAAGCCTGAAAGCCATCGAAGCCAGAGGGTTTGCGTTCCATCCGCTGGTGCGCAGCGTCAAGCCCCTCGGGTTCTTTGATTACAACAAGCTCCAGATGAACGCCTATTGCGTTCTGTCTGACAGCGGCACCCTTTCCGAGGAAAGCGCCATGCTGGGATTTCCGGCAGTCCTGATCCGCACCTCGACCGAGAGGCCGGAGGTCCTGGATAAAGGCAGCATGATCATCGGCGGAATAAAAAAAGAGGATATCCTGCAGGCCATCGACCTGACGGTTGCCCTGGGCAGCCGGGCCTTTGCGCTGGTGCCGGATTACGAAGACGTCAATGTCTCGGAGAAGGTGGTACGGATCATCCAGAGCTACGCAAAGATCATTGATCGGGTGGTGTGGGGGAAAGAGGAATGAATGTCCTGTTTCTGCTGCTGACGCCCCCGGAGCTGAAGGAGCGTCCCAACCTGTACACCGAGCTGATCGAGGAATTTCGGGATCGGGGGCACAGGGTCTGGGCAGCGGCCATGGAGGAGAAAAAATATGGCCGCCCCACCCGGCTGGTAGAGGAAGAAGGTATCCGAAAGCTGTATGTCAGAACCGGAAACTTTTTTAACGTGTCTCCCGTGATCAAGGGGGTGACTACTGCCCGCATCGGGAGCCGGTTTATTCGGGCGATCCGGCAATTCCTCCCGGACACCTCTTTTGACCTGGTCCTGATGCCCACGCCGCCCATTACCTTTTCCGGGGTTATGGAATACGTGAAGCGGAGGGACAGAGCGACCGGCTTTCTCATCCTGCGGGATATTTTTCCGCAAAACGCCCGGGATATGGGGCTGATGAACAATGGGCTGCTGTTTCGATATTTCCGCCGGAAGGAAAAGGAGATGTACCGGGCGGCAGACCGCATCGGGTGCATGAGCCGTGGGAATATCGACTACGTGCTGACCCATAATCGGTCGGTGCCAAAGGAGAAATGCCTCCTTTTACCTAATTGGGCGAAGATCCGGGATCCCGGGGCCTCCGACGAAACGGCGCCCGCATCGGGAGCGGTGGGCGGCGCGGCAGGGAGGCAAGGCTCATCGGGTCAAAGCCGACCGGAGCAGGACAGCGGCGATCGGCGCTTTGCAGGAGTCCGATTACCGGAGGATGCTTTTGCCTGCGTGTTCGGAGGGAATCTGGGCTGGGCTCAGGGGCTGGATTTTCTGCTGGAGCTGGCGGAAGCCGTGAAGGAGTATCCGGATATTATCTTTTTGCTGATCGGCGACGGGGTGGAGAAAAAGCGGCTGATGGCACTGGCCCGGGAGAAAGGGCTGGAAAATGTCTTCTTTCTGGGCCAGCTGAAGCGAGAGGAGTACGATGCCGTAGCGGCCGGCTGTCAGGTGGGCCTGATCAATTTGGATCGCCGATTCACCATTCCCAACATCCCCTCCAAAACCACCGGGTATTTTGCGGCAGGTCTGCCTGTCCTTGCAGCGGTGGACCCCCATACGGATTACGGAGAGCTACTGGAGGCGTCGGGCGCGGGGCTGTGGTCTGTCACCGGGGATTTGGAAAGCTACAAAAACAATTTGCTGCGGCTGTATCGTCATCCGGAGCTGGCCCGGGAGATGGGACGCCGGGGGAGGGCATACCTTCGGGAGGAGCTGTCCGTAGAGCAAGCCTATTGTCGCATCATGGAGGCGGTGGATCATGAAGCGAGTGATTAAAAGAGGATTGGACATCGCCCTGTCGTTGCTGCTGCTCCTTTTGCTGTCGCCGGTGTATCTGATCCTGTTCCTGCTGGTTCGGCTGCGGCTGGGAAGCCCCTGCTTGTTCCGGCAGGAACGGCCGGGCAAGGATGGCGTTGTTTTTACCATGTATAAGTTTCGGACCATGAATGAGGCCCGGGATGAAACGGGGGAGCTCCTGCCGGACGGGGAGCGCTTGACGCCCCTTGGGAGATGGCTGCGAAAAACCAGTCTGGACGAGCTGCCGGAGCTGCTGAACATCCTGAAGGGCGATATGTCCTTTGTAGGCCCGCGGCCCTTGCTGGTCCGCTATTTGGAGCGGTATACGGCAGAGCAGGCCCGCCGCCATCAGGTGAAGCCGGGATTGACGGGGTGGGCGCAGATCAACGGGCGAAATGCCATCAGCTGGGAAGAAAAATTTGCCCTGGACGTGTGGTATGTCGATCACTGGACCCTGTGGATCGATGCTAAAATCCTCTTTCTGACCTTTTTTAAGGTGCTGAAGAGGGAAGATATCAACTCGAGCCGGCATGCTACCATGGAGGAATTTCAGGGAACGGGAAGGGCGGCTGCCGGCAGCGCCGAAGGAGAGGGCGGGGATTTGCCGCCCCGGGGCGGAGAGGAACGATCGTGAAGCATTGCGCTATTCAGAAACAAGAAAAAAATTTACTTTTCCTAAGTGCCGGGCGGCGGGTGGAGCTGGTTCGTCTGTTTCGGCAGGCCAGAGACCGGCTGGGCATTTCCGGCAGCATCGTGACAGTGGATGCCGGAGAAGACGCTCCGGCTGCCTTTTTTTCCGACCGCCATCATCCCATCAGCCGGGTAACCGCGGAGACGTACGTGAAGGAGCTGATCCATATTTGCCTGCTGGAAAGGATTTCCCTCATTATCCCGACCATCGACACGGAGCTTTTGCCACTGGCCTTGAATCGGCAACAGATCGAAAGAGAAACGGGCGCCCGGATCCTTCTTTCCTCTACCGAGCTGATCCAAAGCTGCCGCAATAAGTATCACACTGCTCGGCTGCTGGAAGAAAAAGGCTTTTTAACTCCCCGCACCCTTTCCTATGATCCCCGGGGAGAGTACGAATTTCCCCTGTTCATCAAGCCCATGGACGGAAGCTCCAGCATCAATGCGTTTCCGGTGAAAAACCAGGAGGAGCTGGACTTTTTCGTCCGCTACATCCCCGGGTACATTCTCCAGGAATATGTGGAGGGGCGGGAGTATACGGTAGACATCCTGGCGGATTTTCGGGGAATGCCCCTGTACATCGTGCCCAGGGAGCGACTGGCGACCCGCAGCGGAGAAATCTCCAAGGGAAGAATTGCCAAGGACCCGGAGATCATCGGCCTGATGAAGGAGCTGACGAAGGCGATTGAGCCGGCGGGGCCCATTACCGTTCAGGGCATCCGGAATCACGACGGGTTCCACATTATCGAAATCAATCCGCGGCTGGGGGGCGGCGCTCCCATGAGCATCGCTGCCGGAGCCAGGATCCCGGAAAAAATATACGGATTGGCGGCCGGACTGCCGGCGGAGCCGCCAATCTACGATGAAGATTACGAGGACGGTCTGCGCATCCTCCGGTTTGACGCTTCTGTCTGCATCGACGGGGAAGGGCGGGTGCGTCATGTATAAAGCGGTGGTGCTGGATCTGGATGGAACCCTGGTCAGTGAGCGGTCGTACATTGATCACTGTCTGGCCTATGTGGGGCGGCAGGCGGATCGGGAATACGGCCTGACGGATTCGGAGCAGCAGCTTCGCCGGCTTTTTCAGGAAAAGTGGGACCGGGTGATGAACCGGTTTCTCCTGTACCATCACCTTCCGGATACCCGGGAACGAGTGACGCAGATGGTAGCCTGGTATCGGGAAGCGCCGTTTCGGACGGAGCTCTATCCCGACTCGATCAAAGCCCTGACCCTGCTGCGGGGTCTGGGAATCAAAACCCTGCTGCTCACCAACGGGTATGCCGCAATTCAGCGGGAAAAAATTGCGCAGGCCGGATTGGCGGCCTTTTTTGACTGTATCCTGGTTCCCGATGAGCGGGGAAGAGAGTTTTGGAAGCCGGATCCCCGCTGCCTGGCGGAGGCCCTGTCCCAGTTGAACATCCCGCCGGGAGACTGCCTTTTTGTGGGAGATTCCCCTCAGGATTTCCGGACGGCGGAGGCGCTGGGTATGGATATGTGCTGCATAGAGAGGGAGGATCGGGTCACGGTGTTTGACCAGGCTCTTCGGCCTCGTTATCGGACCCGGGAATTATTCGGCTTTTTACTGATGCTGAGCAGAGAAGGAGCGCTATGAAAAAAGAAATCCCATTGAGTGTCCCCAACCTGAACCGAAATATTATCCCCAATCTGGCGGAATGCATTGAAACCGGATGGGTATCTACCGGCGGCCGATTCATTGCGGAGTTTGAAGAAAAAATGGCCCGGTATGCCGGTGTCCCCGATGCCGTGTCCTGCCAGAGCGGCACTGCCGGCCTCCACGTAGCCCTGCGGCTTTTAGGGGTGGAGCCCGGAGACGGAGTCATCGTACCCACCTTGACCTTTATCGCGGCGGTCAACCCGGTCGTCTACCAGGGAGCCAGGCCCTTTTTTATGGATTGCGATGACTCCCTGTGCTTGGATCCTGTTAAGCTGGAGCGCTTCCTGAAGGAAGAGTGTGAGGCGGCGGACGGGCGTGTGACGCACCGGGCCAGCGGACGGCGTATCGGAGCGCTGGTGGTGGTTCATGTTTTCGGAAACCTGGCGGGGATGGAGCAGATCCTGGACATTTCCCGGCGCTGGGGGATCCCGGTGCTGGAGGATGCGACCGAAGCCCTGGGAACCTATTGCACGGAGGGAACGCTGAAGGGGATGTGTGCAGGAACTCTGGGAGATATCGGCGTCTACTCGTTCAATGCGAATAAGATCATCACCACCGGCGGCGGCGGTATGCTGGTTTCCCGGAACAAGGCCTATACCGACCAAGCGCGCTATCTGACCACAACGGCCAAGAATGACATCCTTCATTTTGTGCACGACGAAGTGGGATACAATTATCGGATGCTGAACATTCAGGCCGCTCTGGGGGTCAGTCAGATTGAAGAGCTGGAAGCCTTCATCCGCACGAAGGAACGGAATTACAAAGAATACCTCCGATTGCTGGACGGAATCCCGGGTCTTTCCCTGCTGCCCTTCCGGGAGGGATGCCGGGCCAACCACTGGTTCTACTCCCTCTATGTGGATGAAGAAGCAGCGGGGCTTGATCGGGACCGGCTGATGGAAGCGCTTCTGGAGGAAGGAATCCAGTGCAGGCCTGTCTGGAAGCTGATCCACACCCAAAAAGCGTACGAAAAGGAGGTCTGCTACCGCATTGAAAGAGCGCCGGAATATCGAAACCGGGTGTTAAATCTCCCCTGCTCTACCAATCTTCGGGTCGAAGAGGTGGCCTATGTGGCGGCAGCCATCAGAGCGGTTGTGGAAGCGGCGAGGGCCGGCAGGTGATGATGCCGGCCCTCGCTGTTTTTTAGGGAAAAGCTCATGATTTCGCCGCCCCGACTCCTTCGCTACAGAAGCTCTCCGCCATGAGCAGGCCGGAGCAGCATCCTGTTGATGGCGATCCCGGTGCCCAGAAGCCCGTAAAAGAGGGGGAAGGTGGAAACGGAGGAGTCGTTGACCAGGCCGGTGACCAGGAAGCCGCAGACCCCGAAAAAGATGGCGGCCCCCACATATTCCCGGAAGCTGCTGAAGGCGGCCCGTCGGTACAGCCGGAAGCTCTGTACCAGATAGACGCCCCACAGGGCCAGCATCGCCAGCAGCGAGATACCGCCGGTATTTATGACGATGCCCATGTACATATTATGCGGCTTGTCGGCGATGATGTTCAGATCCCAGCCGGCGTTGTACTTACCCACGTAGTCGTTGTGGGGGAAGTACAGGCAATAGGTATCGGCTCCATGCCCCAGGATCAGGGTTTCCTTCATCATGGGGATGGTTCGGGAGAAGATGTAGCCCCGTCCGGAGCCGAAGGATTGATTCGTTTCCCAGCCCACAGCCGGAATTTGGTCCAACTCCACCAAAGCGCCCAGACGGGTCAGGAAAAGGGTCTCGTTGGCCAGGATCTGGAAAGGCCAACGGCTTTTCATATCCGGTGAAAATACGATGTAGTGGTTTTGGTTTTCGTCCTGAGCCAGTTGGATCAGACAGGTCTCAAACCGGGCGTCCTCCGGCTGATAGCCGGAATATTCTTCCACAAACTTAAGCGAAAGCTCTTTTCCCTCTTCGTCAACGATCGTGAAAAACTCCGGGTTGTCGGCAAAGGTAGTGATCGTGGCCCGGTTCCCATTGACGCTGAAGT
>JBGYKY010000103.1:0-9417 GCA_041836105.1 Bacillota bacterium
CCAGCAGTATCGTCCCGGCAGCATTTGGGTAAAGCTGCTCCGGGTTACCCAGGATCTTACCGGCCCTGTGCCTGCTGATATATGGCAGGAGGTGGGAGAAAAGGAGCTGTCGGAAGGAAATCACTGGTACCAGGAGTTTACTGGTCTGGAGTTCGGCAGGTATCGGATTGAGGAGGTCTCCGTAGCCGACTACACCACGCGATACAGCCAGCAGGATGTGACCCTGAGCGAAGGCAGCCTGGAGGATATTAACGGGCGGACGGCCCGTATTGAGATCCGAAACATATTTGCGTCTCCCAGGGGAGAAATCACTGTCACTAAAAACTGGGTGGAGTCCGGCGTGGATATCAGCCAGGCGAGACCGGCTCAGATTAGGGCCGTGCTGATGAAAGCGGGAGAAAATGAGCCGATTGCCGCAAAGATCCTGTCGGAGGCAAACGGCTGGAGTGCCACCTTTAACGGACTGCCTCTGGACGGCTCTGGGTACACAGTCAGAGAAGAGGCTGTCGACGCGGTGGATGCAGAGAAGCTGACCCGATATACTCAATCGGTAGCGTACGGCGGAGACGGCGGCGGCGCTAACGGCATCACCATCGACAGGACACACCGCAGCGGCACGGCAACTCTGACCAACACCTGTGCGCGGGGAACCATCACCGTTACTAAAAACTGGGTGGATGGCAGCAACCCTGTGGATGAACGGCCTGCCGCCGCGGTGATTACCCTGTATAAGGTGACTACCACTGTCATTTCCGAAGAGGCCACAGAGGTGTTGACCGATCCGGACGGAGCGAAGTATTTCGCGGTGGTGACAACGAATAGCGAAGCCGTTGAGCGGACGGGGGTCGGCACCAGGACCCTCACCCGCGGCCAGGAGAATAGCCTGTCTACCGTGTTCTACGGCCTGGAGGTGGGCGACGGCGCCCGCTATGAGGTGGAGGAGGAAGAGATTCCGTTCTATGAAGCAGCGCTGTCGGACCGGTTCCTGACCCTGACGGACGGCGAACCCAACAAAAGCGTGACGGTGACCAACACCTATACGGAGCCCAGAGGGAAGCTGACTGTTGAGAAGGCATGGCAGCACGGAGCCAATCCCAGCCCGGCCGATGAATTTACCGTAGAGCTGTACAAAAACGGCATAATGGAGAGGGAAGAGACCGGAAGGGGTACGAGCCTGATATTCAGCGATCTGGAGCTGGGCGCTGTATATACGGTCAGGGAAAAGGAAATAGAAAACTATGCCTCCTCCGGATGGGACGGCTTTGCGTACAGGCCTGAAAAGAGGGGAGACTCCGTACCGGAGGAGAGCGTAACCCTAACCAATACCTATGTGCCGGAGACAGGATCCGTCCAGGTGATCAAACGGTGGGAGGGCACCATGGGCGATGCGGTTACCGTGGAGCTGGTCCGGTACGACGGAACGGATCAGGACGGTCAGTTCGTCCGTACGGCGGTACTGAGCGCCGACAACGAATGGAAGCACACCTTTACCGGCCTGGAAGTAAACGGGGCGCAGGGAGCGTATCGTTATGAGGTCCGGGAAAGCGGCGATCTCAGTCTGTACAATGTGACCAACAATGATACGCCGACCCTGACCCCCAACGGCACGGCTACCATTACCGTTACCAATACCTATGCCCCGGAAAATAAGGGGACGCTGGTCATCAAAAAGGTGTGGACGGATGAGCAGGGAAATGTGCTTCCGCAGCCGCCGGTGGATTCGATCCGGGTATATCTGTCCGTCGACGGTGAGGTGGAGCCGATTGCCATGGAATTGTCGGCACAAAATAACTGGCAGGTGACCCGAAGCGAGCTTGATGCTTCCCCTAATGTGAGATACAGTGTGCGGGAAGAGAACGTCCCGGAAGGCTTCCGATCGGACATTAGAGGAGCAGGGAGCTTTGACCGGGAGATGACCAAGGAAATCATCCTCTATAATACCAGGACTGTCGCTGACCCGTCTTTGAAGGTGACCAAGACCGTTGCCAGGGACACTGCGTTCCTTCGTAGCGGCAGCGCTTCGTTTACGTACACGATCACGCTGGAAAACACAAGGAACCGGACCCTGACCGATCTGTACATCCTGGATCGAATGGTGCCCGATGCTGCGGCAGCGGGAGCCGAAATGACCTATCAGCCGTCACCTGACCAGTGGAGCGACGGCGAAGCCGGGTTCGGGTTGGCGGGTGTCGAACTGGCACCGGGGGCGACCCACAGGTTTGAGTACACGGTGACGGTGAATAAGGCCGGGAGCTACGAGAATATTGTGACCGGATCAGGCGTTTATGCCGGACATACCCTCCGCGCCGGGGATCGGCAGGCGGTGCAGGTAAAAGAGCCGGGGCTCCGGATCCTTAAAGAGGTGGAGGGGCCGGATGCCCTGACGGGCACCAGCGGTACCTTCTCTTATAAGATTACGGTACGCAACGACGGAAGCTCTGACCTGCAGGATGTGACGGTGAAGGATGTGATGACGCTGTCTGGCGCTGTGGCGACCTATACCTTTACAGGAGGAAGCGGCGTGAGCTTTGACGGCGATACCGGGACATTTTCCCTGGGGACGTTGCCTGCCGGCGGTCAGGATGTGGAGTTTACCTACACGGTACATCTGGATCGGCCCGGGGTATATAATAATACGGCTACCGTCACCGGAAGCTATCAAGAGGGGGGATCGCCCCCGTGGGATTTGTCCGATAGCGATTCGGCACAGGTACGATTGAGCAGACCCGGCTCTTCGGGCGGCGGGGGAGGAGGAACTCCGGGCTCCGGCGGCCCGGGAACCGATCCGTCAGACCCGGGCGGGACTGTTGATATTCCGGATTCCGACGTGCCGCTGAGCGATGATCCCGCCGCAACGATCGGAGGGATCCCGGGGGCCGACATTGGAGAAGGAACGGTGCCCATGGGCAATATGCCGCGAACTGGCGGCGTTTCGGCTGCCCTGTTCCTGGTGTTGGGCCTTCTGGGCATCGCAGCGGGCCTTTACCTGCGAAAGCGCGAGGGGGAGGAACGGGGTTGACCGGCAAAAGGAGCCCGGGAAGGCTCCCGCCGGCACCTCCTGCGGCAGCAACCTTTCTGGTGCGCATCCGCTGCCGGGAGGATCACGCCTGGCAGGGAACGGCGGAGTGGATCGAGAAAAAAGAAACGAAGTCCTTTCGCAGTGCGCTGGAATTGATCCGGATCATTGACCGGGCAGAGCAGGAGGGCTTTCGGGTCGAGTTGTCCGGCACCCTGCCGGACAGCCCGTAATGCCCGGAGGCGTGGGCGGAAACGCCCAATAGTCACATAAAGCCGTCCGCGGAGCATCGGAACATCAGGATGTCCGCGGGCGGTTTTTTAAAAAGAGATGGTTTCAAAAATAGTTTCAAAATTAATATTTTTTTGTGAAAACTTTCCGTCAACAGGTTGATTTATTCCCTAACAATCGGTATAATAGATTCTATCCTTGCCGGACCCGCGGAGCCGGAGCTGCGTGCCCGCGGAGTACAGGGAGGTGGCGGGCATGGATACGGGCGCAAAAACGGCGGAAAAGACGATATGGGTCCGGATGATGGGGGGCTTTTCTCTTTGGGAGGATGGCCGCTTGTTGTCACTGGAGAGGGGAAAGAACGGCAAAATTTGGAATTTGCTGGCGTACCTGATTTTTCATCGGTATCGGGTACTGGCCCCGGGTGAGCTGCCGGAGCTGCTTTGCCGGGACGAAAAGATTGAAGACCCGGACAACGTCGTCAAAAACCTGGTGTACCGTCTGCGCAAGCAGCTTCAGGCCCTGGGCCTGGACGGCAGCCGCTGCATCCTGCAGCAGGGAGGCGTCTACGGCTGGAACCCGGAGATCCGCATCCAAACGGATACGGAGGAGTTTATCCGGCTGTATCGGGAAGCCGGGCTGGCGACTCCGGATCGGGAAAAGACTCTGGATTGCTACCTTCGGGCGGCGTCGCTGTATCAGGGGTTTCTGCTGCCCGGGCTGGTGTATGAAGAGTGGACCATCAGCCATCGGGTGTACTACCATCAGCTTTTTATCAGCTGCATCCGGGAGATGGAGGCCATGTGCAGGACGCCGGAGGAGCAGCGGGAGCTGATCGTCCTTTGTGAAAAGGGGATTGCTATTGACCCGACGGACGAAGAGCTGTATCGGGTGTATATTCGGCAGCTGCTGGCCCGAGATCGGACGACGGATGCGAAAAATGCGTATGAGATGATCGTACGGCGGCTGTACCGGGAGGTGGGGGTACCCCCTTCCCAGGAGCTGCAGGCACTGTATCGGAGCATTCTCCATCAGATCCATGGCGTGGAGATGGATCTGCAGAGGATCCGGGGAAGCCTTCGGGAATCCGGGAGCATTCACGGCAGCTTTTGCACGGATTACGGCGTATTTCAGGACATTTGCCGGTTTATCAGCCGGAGCGCGGGCCGAAGAAATCAGAAGGCACTGCTGCAGCTCTGGACCGTTTCCTTCGATGGGGAGGAGCGAGCCCGCGGCTCCGAGCGGATCGTACCGGCCATGGATCACCTTAGGGAGGCGATCCGTCAGGCGCTGCGCCGGGGAGATGTTTTCGCCCGGTACAGCATTTCTCAGTATATTATCATCTTGCAGGACGCTGCGGAAGAAAATGCGGAAATGATTGGAAAACGTATTCTGGCATTGTATAATGACCGCATCCGGGAGGAAAGGGCGGAGGAGCTTCCGACGCTATCCTTCAGGATGCTGCCTCTGTCGGACTGAACGCTGACGCAGGGCGCGCTTCCCCATTTCCGAACGTTGCGATTCCCTTCTTCCTGCGGAAAGGAACCAACATTTCAATGAAAAAACAACGGACCAAGAAATGGACACTCCTTTCTCTGGCGATGCTGCTGGCGGCCATGCCCATTTTTGCGGCCTGTGGAGCCGGAGACCGCGCGGAGACCGTTTTCATCGAAGAAGGCGAAACGCCGCTGAGCGGGCAGCCTATGGTCGTCAGCTTCCGGATTCCCACAGCCTCCGGAGAGGTACAGTACACCAGCGGCGGAGTCGTGATGGATGCATCTCATACGGGAGACGGTTATGTCATGCTCCAGTACAGCGGATCAAATTCAAAGATTAAGGTACAGATTACCAAGGGGCGGGGAACCACCTATACTTATGACCTCAAGGCCCGGAAGGCCTACGAGGTCTTCCCCCTCAGCGACGGCGACGGGACCTATTCCGTTAAAGTCTTTGAAAACATTGCCGGGACCCGATATTCTCAGGCTTTCAGCAAAAACATCCAGGTGAGCCTGACAGATCCGCTGTCGCCGTTTTTGTACCCCAACCAGTATGTTAATTTCGGAACCGGCAGCGCTGTGGTGGCCAAGGGCTTTGAGGTGACCAGAGGGACGGACAACCAGCTGAAGCGGGTAGAGAAAATCTACAATTACGTGGTGGAAACCCTTTCCTACGACAAGGAAAAGGCGGCCACGGTAACCGCCGGGTACCTGCCGGAGATCGACCGAATCCTGGTGGCCAGGAAAGGGATCTGCTTTGATTATGCAGCGGTGATGGCGGCTATGCTTCGCTCTCAGAACATCCCGGCCAAGCTGGTGGTGGGGTATGCAGGCGATTCCTATCACGCCTGGATCAATGTGTACACCCGGGAAACCGGCTGGGTGGATTCCATGATCTACTTCGACGGAAACACCTGGCATCTGATGGATCCCACCTTCGCCTCCTCCGCCAGGAAGAGCAAGGAGATCATGAGCTATATCGGCGACGGGAAAAACTATATGTCCAAGTATACTTACTGAGGTTTTTGATATAGGAGAACCGAGGGGCAAATATGCGTATTTGCCCTTTTTGGCGAACACCGGGAACAACGAGGAAAAATAGATGAAGATCAAGGAAACGGCAGCCCTCTGCCGCCAGATTGCCTATCTGCTGGGCGCCGGCATTTCTCCGGACGACGCACTGGCCATTCTGGCCGAGGATGCCCAGTCGCCGTCAGCGGGAGAGAGGCTTTTGCGGATGGCGGAAAAGACCGGAGCGGGAGCCCCTCTCTGTCAGGTCATGGAAGAGGAGGAGGTATTTCCCGCCTATATGGTGAAAATGACCCGAGTGGCGCAGGAAACCGGGACCCTGGAGGGGGTCATGAATTCTCTGGCCGATTATTATGAGCAGGAAAGCGCGCTGGCCAGAGCCATCCGCAATGCGGTGACTTATCCCCTGGCTATGGTGTTTATGCTGCTGACGGTGCTGCTGATCCTGCTGACCCGGGTCATGCCCGTCTTTGAAGATGTGTACCGGCAGATGGGCACGCAGCTGTCCGCACTGACCAGAACGGCGGTACAGCTGGGCGCCGGGGTAACTATTGCCCTGATGGCGCTGATCCTGTTCCTGGCAGCGGCTGCCGGAGTCCTCTACCGGATTTCCGGAAGGAAGGATCCCATCAGCCTTGCCGAACGGATCCTTTCGGTGCTCAAGGAGAAGAATAAAATTTCCTCTCTGTTGGACAAACGGCGCTTTGCCTCCATTCTCAGCAGCGTTCTGGCCGGCGGTATGGGCCCGGAAAAAGCGGTGGAGCTTTCCCTGGATGTGGTCCATCACCGAAGGATCCGGGAAAAGCTGCAGCGGCTGCGGCGGGATCTGGAAGAGGGCGTTTCTTTTTATGAAGGGCTTCGGGAGGCGGATCTCTTTTCGGCGCTGGATTTGCAGATGATCAAGGTAGGGAGCCGGTCAGGGAAGACAGAGCAGGTATTCCGGGAGCTGGCCGCCGGATATGAAGCGGAGGCCGATGAGGCCCTGGAGGGGATGATCGGACGGCTTGAGCCGACAGTGGTAGTGATATTAGCCATATTGACAGGCCTGATCCTGCTGGCGGTGATGATGCCGCTGGTGGGGATTATGACGGCGATCGGATAAGGACGGTGAGATATGCGAGGCTACCTTCTTTCTCTGGCTGCCTTTCTGGCAGTACTGGGGCTCTTTCTCTGGGGCCTGACCCTGCTGTCCCAGAAAAGCGGGACGGAGGGGGCGGTAACGCTGGAAAGAGCTCTGATCCGTGCCAGCGTGCAGTGCTATGCCATTGAGGGGCGATATCCTCCATCGGTGGAATACCTGCAGCAGCATTATGGCGTTCAGATCGATGCGGAAAAATATGCCGTGTTTTATGAAGGCTTTGCCTCCAATCTGATGCCGGATATTACCGTCACCGTAAAGTAGACGGAGATAACAGGAATAACAGGAGGCGGGCGAGTTTCATGAAGAGACGGGTCAAAAACGGGAATAATCACAGAGTCCAGTTTCTTTTTACAATGCTTCTCTTTCTCAGTCTGGCGCTGTGCTCTGCGCTGGTGATTTCCTTCGGCGCCCGGGTATACGAAAATGTCAGTCAGCGGATGGAAGAAAATTTTTCCGGCTCTGTGGCCGTCTCCTATGTGGCCAACAAGGTTCGCCAGATGGACGAGAGGGCCGGCATTCGCGTTTATCGGGAAGGAGAGATTTCCGTTCTCTGCTTGGAGCAGCAGGTGGGCGGGAAGCAATATCAGACGCTGATCTACGGCCTGGACGGCAGTATCCGGGAGCTGTTTTGCGAGAGCGGCGCGGACCTGACCCTGGAGGACGGGATCCCCATTCTGGAGAGTGAGGGCATCCGGTTCGATCTGACAGATGCCGGCCTGCTGACCGTGGAGACCCTGGGAGCGCACGGAGATACCATTCTGCTGGCGGTGCGCAGCGAAGGAGGAAGGCGATGAATATCCGGCACAGGCCTCGAGCGCAGCTGTTTCTTATGGAATTCCTGGTGGTCCTGCTTCTGTTTGCCCTTTGCTCCGCCGTCTGCCTCAGCGCTTTTGTCCGGGCGGAGCGCATCAGCCGGGACAGTGCGGCGGCCAACCAGGCGCTGGCGCTGGCGCAGTCGGTGGCAGAAGAGATCAAAGCGGCGGGAGGCGCGGCCGCGGGGGACGAGGAAGGCTTTGATCGGGGAGATTTTCATGTTCAGATAAGGCAGACGGTGGAGGATCAGCTGCTGGTAGCGACCGTAACCGTTTCTCCCAGGGAGCAGACCCATCGAAGCCTCTGCCAGATTCAGGTAAAAAAATACCTGCCGGAGGAGCCTTATGGGAACAATCGCTAAGCCGAATAAGTCTAAGAGTAGCGGGGGTTGGAGCCGGGCGCAGATCGGCACCAGCTCTTTGGTTCTGATTTTCACCGTACTGGCGCTGGTCATCTTCTCGACCCTTTCTCTGTCCAGTGCCCGGACCGATCAGCGGCTGGCAGAAAAAAACGCCGCCTATGTGGAGGCCTATTACCGGGCCGACGGAATGGGGGAAGAGCTGCTGAGAGACGTCAACCGCCAGCTGGAGGAAGCGGAAATCTTTTCCGGAACGGATGCCGCCTACCTGGAGCGGATCCGCTTCCTTTTCGGTGATCGGGCGGACGCAGGTCAGCGGCTGCTGACCTACGGGATCCCCATGGGAGAAGAGCAGACGCTGCTGATTCAGCTGCGGCTGCTGCCCTTGGCAGAGGCGCGGCAAACCAGCAAAAATTATGAGATTCGGGCGTGGAGGGTTCAGAATGTTCAGGAGTACCAGGTGGACGACCGGCTGCCGGTGTGGGACGGAGAAGCGATAGAATGAAGGCGGTCGATATTCTGCACAGGGCAGTAGAGGCAAACGCATCGGATATCTTTCTGGTACCCGGGACCTCCTATGCCCTGAAGGTCAGCGGCCAGATCCGCCGTCAGGGAGAAGGCTCCCTGGTGGGGGAGGAGCTGGCGCACATCATCGAAGAGATCTATGAAATGGCCGGTGGACGCTCTATGGCTAAGCTTCACAGCACCGGGGATGATGACTTTTCCTTTTCTGTGCCGGCGCTGGCCCGGTTTCGCGCCAGTGTATTTCGGCAGCGGGGCTCCATCGGCGCCGTTATTCGGGTGGTCCATTTTGAACTGCCCGATGCCGGAGAGCTGGGGATCCCCGCCGAGGTGCTGCGGCTTTCCGATTTGAAAAGCGGACTGGCGCTGGTGACCGGTTCTGCCGGCAGCGGAAAGAGCACGACCCTGGCCTGCATCATTGACCAGATCAACAATCACAGAAACGCACACGTCATTACCCTGGAGGACCCCATTGAGTATCTCCACCGCCATAAAAAGAGCATCGTCACCCAACGGGAAATCCTGACGGATTCCGAGGACTACGGCGCAGCGCTTCGGGCAGCCCTCCGACAGGCGCCGGATGTGATCCTGCTGGGAGAGCTGCGGGACTATGAAACCATCCGGACGGCAATGACGGCGGCGGAAACCGGCCATCTGGTCATTTCCACCCTGCATACGACGGGGGCGGCCAACACCATCGACCGGATCGTGGATGTATTTCCCCAGAACCAGCAGAATCAGATCCGGATCCAGCTGTCCATGGTCCTGGAGGTAGTGGTGTCTCAGCAGCTGGTGCCTGCCGTGGATGGGC
>JBGYKY010000104.1:0-4976 GCA_041836105.1 Bacillota bacterium
CATGAAATTTACCTGTCATCAGCAGCAGCTGTCAAAGGCCATCAGCACAGTCTCCAAGGCTGTTTCAACCAGGACTACCATTCCCATTTTAAAAGGGCTTCTGCTGCAGGTGAGTAGCCAGGGGATTCTTTCCCTGTCAGCCTCAGATCTGGATCTTTCTATCGAAAAGAAAATCCCGGTGCAGGCGGAACGGGAAGGAGCTGCTGTGGTTCTCTCCAAGCTCTTTGGCGATATTATCCGAAAGCTTCCCAGCGGAGAATTGACCATCGAAAGCAATGAGGAAGGGCATCTGACCATTCGGAGCGCTTTTTCGGAATTTACCATTGTCGGACTTTCACCTGATGAATTTCCTAAAATGGGAGAGGTGGAAGAGCATCAGAGACTGGAGCTGGACAAAGGATTGTTCCGGGATATGATCAGAAAAACGGTATTTTCCGCCAGCATCGACGAATCCAAGGGGATCATTATCGGCGCCCTGCTGGAAATGGAAGAGGATTCTTTTAATATGGTAGCCCTGGACGGCTTCCGAATGGCCGTAGCCAGAGAGGGAGCACAGGGTACGGGAACGGGAAAAATGGTGGTTTCCGCCAGGATCCTTGGAGAAGTGCTGAAGATTATCAGCGAATCAGAGGAAGAAGGCGCTTTGGAGCTTCTCATCGGAAAAAACAAGGCCATGCTCCTTCTGGAAGAAACAAAGGTGGTCATGCGACTACTGGAGGGAGAATTTATCAAATACAGGGATATTATGCCCAAGGAGCATAAGATCCGCGTCACTGTAAACCGAAATGATCTGATGGTCAGCGTTGAAAGGGCCTCTCTTTTAGCGAGGGAAGGAAAAAATAACCTGGTTCGCTGCCAGGCCACCGACGGAAAATGGGTAATCACCTCCCGCTCCGAAGAAGGGACTGTGAGAGAAGAGGTAATGGTCTCAAAGGAAGGAGAGGATCTGGAAATAGGCTTTAACTCCAAATATATTATGGACGCCTTGAAGGCGATACCCGATGAAGAGATCGTTTTGCAGCTGAATTCCGCTGTCAGCCCCTGTCTGATTGGCCCTGTAGAGGGAAACGCCTTTGATTACCTGATCCTTCCTGTCCGCCTGACAGGAGGCAACTGACGGAAGGAAAGAAAAGAGCGGGATACGGAGCATGTATGTAAAAGCCGTTGAGCTGGACCATTTCAGAAACTATATTCACCTGAACGTGGATTTTCATGAGAGGGTGAATATTTTACTTGGCCCCAACGCCCAGGGAAAGACCAACCTGATGGAAGCCATCTATCTCAGCTCTCTCGGTCGATCCTTTCGTACCGCACGGGACAGTGAAATGATCGGCTTTGAAGGAGAACAGGCAAGCGTTCGGATCCGGCTCATCAGGGAGGAAAATCCCTTCACGGTGGAAATTAATCTCCGCCGGGAGGGGAAGGAAATCAAGCGGGAAGGGAAGAGAATCCAGAAGTTCTCTGACATGCTGGACCAAGTTTACGTGGTAATTTTTTCTCCGGAGGATCTTCGCATCGTCAAGGATGAGCCCGAAAAACGCAGAAAATTTGTGGATCGGGAGCTTTCTCAGCTGAAACCGGTATACTACGACGATATTGCCCGATACAAAAAAACGCTGATTCAGCGCAACGCCTTGCTAAAGGAAAAAGAGCCGGCAGGCGAGCTTCTGGATATCTGGGATGAAGGGCTTCTTCGATGGGGGATTCGAATCATTAGAAAAAGAAAATCCTTTGTGGAAAAGCTGGGAGAGATCAGCAGGGATATTCACGAGAGCATTACTCAGGGAAAGGAAACCCTGGAGGTGCTTTACGAGGGAGATATCCCTTGGATGGAAAAAGAGGAAGAGTTAAAGGAAGCCTATCAGCAGGCCCTTTCTCAGAGCCGGAAAAAGGACATGCTCAGAGGGACCACTGCCCGGGGGCCTCACAAGGACGACCTTCAGCTCCTGGTTAACGGATTGGATATCCGCCACTACGGATCTCAGGGACAGCAGCGGACGGCGGCCCTCTCTTTGAAGCTGGCAGAAATCCGGTTGATAGAGGAGGAAAAGGGAGAGTCCCCGATCCTATTATTGGACGATGTCTTGTCGGAACTGGATCCGGAAAGACAGAGATTTCTGATCCAAACGCTAAAGGAACGCCAAATTTTTATTGCCGCTACCGAGATCGGAGAGGAACTTCGGGAGAGCCTGCCGGAAAAGCAGGTATACAGAGTGGTGGAAGGAATTGTAAAAAAAGAGGAATATATATAGATAAAAAAACACGGCGTTTTACGCCAAAAATGCCGCCGTTCAGCGAGATAAAATCACTACCGCACATCTTTCTTTGTTTTAATAAAGCGGGTTTATTTTCTTGAAAATAAACCCGCTTTATAGTAGAATGAAGGCTGGTGAAAAATAAACTTTTTAATGAGGTGATTGGGATAGCATGAGTACTCAAGGGAATCAAAATCAGTATAACGCCGAACAGATTCAGGTGTTGGAAGGGCTGGAGGCGGTTAGAAAGCGCCCCGGGATGTATATAGGAAGCACCGGACCCAGGGGACTGCATCATCTGGTCTATGAGGTGGTGGATAACAGCGTGGACGAAGCGCTGGCCGGCCATTGCAGCGCCATTTCCGTTATTATCCATCAGGACAATTCCATCACAGTGGAGGATGACGGCCGGGGCATGCCCGTAGATATTCACCCTAAGCTGAACCTTCCGGCGGTTGAAGTCATACATACGGTCCTCCATGCCGGTGGAAAATTCGGGGGCGGCGGATACAAGGTTTCCGGCGGCCTGCATGGGGTGGGCGCGTCTGTGGTCAATGCGCTGTCCTCCTCTATGGAGGTGGAAATTAAAAGAAATGGCAAAATATACCGGCAAACCTACAGCCGGGGAAAGACCACTTCTCCGCTGACAGAGGTGGGAGAATCCAGAAAGACCGCATCCAAAACTCATTTTTCTCCCGACCCGGAGATCTTTGAAGAGGTGGTGTTTGATTACGGCGTTCTGGAGCACCGCCTCCGAGAGATGGCTTTTTTAAACAAGGGCATTAAAATTACGGTCACCGATGAAAGGGAGGGACAGAAAAAAAAGGAGGTCTTCCATTACGAAGGAGGGATCCGGGAATTTGTGAAGCATCAGAATAGGAATAAAGAGACCATCCATCCGGATATTATCTACTTTGAGATCGTTCGGAACAATCTGGAGGTAGAGATTGCCATGCAGTATACCGACCGGTTTAATGAACTGATCCTTTCCTATGCCAACAACATCAACACCTCGGAAGGCGGAACCCATATGATCGGTTTCAAGTCGGCTCTGACCCGGGTGTTCAACGAATACGCTAAGAAAAATAAATTCATCAAAGAAAGCGATGAACCCCTGGCAGGCGAAGACGTCCGGGAGGGATTGACCGCTGTCGTTTCCGTGAAACTGGAGCAGCCGCAGTTTGAGGGGCAGACCAAAACCAAGCTGGGAAACAGCGAGGTTCGCGGGTTTGTAGAAACCTCCGCGAACGAAAACCTGATGGCATTCCTGGAGGAAAATCCGGCGCAGGCCAGGGTGATCCTGGAGAAGTGCCTTCGGGCTGCCAGAGCCCGGGAAGCCGCTCGAAAGGCCAGAGAACTGACCCGGCGAAAGGGGGTCCTGGATTCCATTGCCCTGCCGGGAAAGCTGGCCGATTGCTCGGAAAAGGATCCGGCGCTGTCAGAAATTTTCCTGGTCGAGGGAGACTCCGCGGGAGGATCGGCTAAAATGGGCCGCGACCGGAAAAGACAGGCGATACTTCCCCTTCGGGGAAAAATCCTCAATGTGGAGAAGGCCCGGCTGGACAAGATCTTAAATTCCGATGAAATCAAGAACATGATTACCGCCTTCGGGTGCAATATTGGCTCAGAATTTAACGAAGAGAAGCTGCGATACCACAAAATCATCATCATGACCGATGCGGACGTGGACGGAGCGCACATCCGCACTCTCCTGCTCACCTTTTTCTATCGATATATGACGCCGCTGATCGAAAACGGCTACGTTTACATTGCCCAGCCCCCCCTCTATCAGGTGAAAAAGGGCAAGGAGGTTTATTATACTTATTCGGAAAAGGAGCAGGAAAAGCTGCTGGCCGGGCTGGGAGAGGGAAAAGCGGATATCCAGAGATACAAGGGCCTGGGAGAGATGGACGCCCAGCAGCTGTGGGAGACCACCATGGACTTCAACCGCCGGACCCTGATCCGGGTTACCCTGGAGGACATGACCGCAGCGGACGAAACCTTTACCATGCTCATGGGCGATAAGGTGCCGCCCCGAAGACAGTTCATCGAAGAAAATGCAAAATATGTCAAAAATCTGGACATATAGAAAGGGGGTTTCCGCATGACCACACTACTGGAAGATACCAAAATCCTGCAGCAGGAAATCCATGATGAAATGAAAAACTCCTACATCGATTACGCCATGAGCGTTATCGTGGGGCGGGCGCTTCCCGACGTCCGGGACGGGCTGAAGCCGGTTCACCGGAGGATTTTGTATGGAATGAGCGAGCTGGGGCTTACTCCGGATAAGCCGTTTAAAAAATCGGCACGTATTGTGGGAGACGTGTTGGGCAAATATCATCCCCACGGGGATTCCTCCGTCTACGACGCCATGGTTCGGATGGCTCAGGATTTTTCCATTCGCTGCACCCTGGTGGACGGACATGGGAACTTTGGCTCCGTGGACGGGGACGGAGCTGCCGCCATGCGATATACGGAAGCCAGAATGACGCCGTTGGCGCTTCAGATGCTCCGGGATATCGACAAGGACACGGTGGATTTCGGCCCCAACTACGATGAGTCGATGCAGGAGCCGCTTGTCCTTCCGGCGGCCTTCCCGTTCCTTCTGGCCAATGGCTCAAGCGGAATCGCGGTCGGAATGGCGACCAACATGGCCCCGCACAACCTGAAGGAGATATGCGCCGCCATAGCCGCCCAGATTGACAATCCAGAGATAAC
>JBGYKY010000105.1:0-2990 GCA_041836105.1 Bacillota bacterium
TCATATCTGCCAATTCTTTTCTATGAACATTTTCGCATTAATTACCCCCTTTGTCAACACATTTTCCGGCAAAAAAGGCCAATAAACCCCTATTTTTCAATTATTTTTTAGGTTTTTGACCCGACGGAGGAGACGAAGCAGCCTTTTCCCCCCGGGCAGCTGCTCTAATTCCTCCCCGGTGATGGCCCTGGTGGCAAACAGGAAAACAATGTATGCAACCCCGGCAATGGCAACGGTTACCAGCACCGCCAGGTTGCTGCCCAGGAAAGGAGCTGTCAGGCGGAACAGGATCCAGGTGATGGCCCCCATCATGGCAGCAGCCGCGATCGGCTTACACAGGGTCAGTCGGAGCTCAAACCGGATGCCGGTGTGCTTCCGAATGGACCAGTAGTTCAGCAGGGTGGCGGTCAGATACGCCAGAACCGTCCCCACTGCGGCGCCTCGCACGTTAATGGAAGGAATCCCGATCAGCACATAGCTGATCCCCACCTTGACCAGTGCGCCAGCCAGCAGGTTTTTTACCGGCGCCGCCGGTTTGCCGATTCCCTGCAGTACGCCGGTCATGGTCTGAAAAGTAGACAGCAGAACCACCCCGACTGCCATAATAAAGAGACAGGGAGCCGCCTCTATGGCGCTCTGCCGCTGGAGGGGATACAGGAGGATCATGATGGGCTCCGCCAGGATCATCAGGCCAAAGGTACAGGGCAGGCCGATGATCATGGAGGTCCGCATGCCCAGCTGGGCGTTGTACCGGAGAAAATCCATATCCTTCTGCCGGAAGGCAGCGGAGACAGCAGGCACCAGGCTCATGGCAACGGCCATGGTAAGGACCTGGGGCAGGTTAATCAGCGGGGCAGCCATTCCTGTCAGCTGACCGTACATGGTGTTGGCCTGCTCCAGGCTCCAGCCCGTAGCCTGGAGCCGCCGCATAACAATGGTCACGTCCACCGCATTCATAATGGGCATGATAGCCGCACCGATAGTCACCGGAACGGCAATAGCCAGCAGCTTCCAGAGAATGGCGCCAGTGGGCTCCCGCTTGGCGCGTGCCTCCTGCGCAGCGCTCGCGGACACCCGGGCAGCGGTCAGTCCACTGCGCTTTCGGACGTAAATGATCACCATAGTGGCCAGACATGCGGCCGCTCCGGCCGTTGCCCCAAAGGCAGCTCCGGCGGCAGCAAGAGTCTTGCCCAGAGGGACCAGAAGGGCCGCCAGAGCCAGCCCCGCTGTCACCCGAAACAGCTGCTCCACGATTTGTGAAACGGCCGTGGGCTTCATATCCTGCATCCCTTGAAAATATCCGCGGTACGCGGCGGCAAGCGGCAGAAAGAGCAGCGCCGGTGCGACAGCCATCATGGCCGCCCTGGCTCCGGCGTTGCCCATGGCTTCCACCAGAAAACCCGCCCCGAAAAAGCAAACGGAGAAGGAGAGCACGCTGATGATCATCAGAAAAAGGAAGGAAACACGAAAGACCCGATGCGCCTCTCCATGCTGCCCCACCGCCAGCCGTTCGGATACCAGCTTGGAGATAGCAATGGGCGTCCCCGATACTGCCAGCGTCAGAAATAGAACATAAATGGGGTAAGCCGTCTGATAATACCCCATTCCATCCGCCCCGATCAGGTTTCCCAGGGGAATGCGGAAAAAGGCCCCCATAATTTTGATGACAATTCCGGCGGCGCCTAAAATCACAGCGCCCTGCATAAAGGATTTTTTGGACATTTCAGCGCATCCTGACTAAAGGCGTTCCAGGATCCGCCGGGTGGCATCCTGGGCTTCTCTCATGGTTTTTTCGATATCGATGGTGCGATATTCTCCGTCTTTCCACAGCACCTGCCCGTCCACCATGGTCAGGACGATATCGCTGCCGGAGGCGGAATAGACTATGTTGTTGGCCAAACGGTGAACGGGAACCATATGAGGCTGGTGAATGTCCAGCACGATCAGGTCCGCTCTGTTTCCCGGCTTCAGAACACCGCAGTCCTCCCTTCCCTGACTCATGGCTCCGGCGCGAGTAGCTGCCAGCAGGGCTTCTTCCGGGGTAATCGCCGTGGGATCGCCATATTTTTCCTTGCTCAACAACGCAAAGGCTTTCATTTCTTCAATAAAATTCAGGCTGTTGTTGCTGGCCGCGCTGTCGGTGCCGATAGCCACCGGGATCCCCTCCGCTAAAAGCCGAGGCACGTTGCATACGCCGCTGGCCAGCTTCAGGTTGCTAATGGGGCTGCTGGCCACTGTAACACCCTTTTCTTTCAATATGGCAAAGTCATCCCCCTCCAGCCACACGCAGTGGGCTGCCGTGGCCGGCACATCGAAGAGGCCCAGCTCCGCCAGGTATTCCACCGGCGTTTTCCCGCCGTGGCGCTCCTTACATCCCTCCTGCTCGACTCTGGTTTCCGAAACGTGAACATGCATCCTAGCTCCCAGGGAAGCTGTCACCTCCGCCATCTGTCGGGCCGTTGCGGGATTGGATGTGTATTCGGCATGAAGGCTCATATCCACCAGAATCTTTCCGTCCCCTGCGCCGTGATATTGGGCAAAGGTGCTGTTCATTTCCCGGAAAGCATCCAGTTGGCTCAGGGGCGCATCGGTGAAATTAACCACGCCTCGGCCGATATTGCTCTTACATCCGGCCTCCAGCACAGCACGAATCATGTCGTCGCAAAAATAGTACATGTCGGTGGTGGAAACGATGCCGTATCGAACGGATTCGGCCATAGCCAGCAGGGTTCCCCAGTACACCGCTTCCCCCGTCAGCTTTGCTTCAAAAGGGAATATCCTCCGGGAAAGCCAGTCCTGCAGGCTCATATTCTCGCCGTATCCCCGCATCAGGGTCATAGGGGAATGCCCGTGCGCATTGTAAAATCCGCTCATCAGCAGGCGGCCACTGCCGTTATATCGGTCGCCGTAGTCTTTTTGCGGCGGCCGGGCTCCCACATAATCAATGAAGCTCCCCTCCACGCCAACATACTGCCCGTCCCGCGGAGACA
>JBGYKY010000106.1:0-6205 GCA_041836105.1 Bacillota bacterium
GGCCACCAGCACGCCGGCCAGCTGTACCTTGACCTGCTGCTGCTGGTTGGGAGGAAAAACGTCGATGATACGATCGATGGTCTGGGCTGCGCTGGTGGTATGCAGGGTAGACATCACCAGGTGGCCGGTCTCCGAAGCGGTGATAGCGGTGCCGATGGTTTCCAGATCCCGCATCTCTCCCACCAGGATAACGTCCGGGTCTTCTCGGAGGGCGGCCCGGAGCGCGTTGGAAAAGGATCGGGTATCGTCTCCCACCTCGCGTTGATTCACCATGCAGGACTGGTGGCTGTGCAGGTATTCGATGGGGTGCTCAATGGTCAGGATATGGCAGTTCCGCTTGCGGTTCATCTCTCCTACCATGGCGGCCAGGGTGGTTGATTTGCCCGATCCGGTGGGCCCTGTTACCAGGATGATGCCGCGAGGCTTATAGCACAGCTTCCGGATCGTTTCGCTCAGCCCCAGAGCCGACACATCCGGCACGGTATTCTGCAAGAGACGCATGGCAACGCTCATGCTCCGCCGCTGATAATAGACGTTGACCCTGAGCCGGCCCCGGTGGGGAACGGAGTAGGAAAAGTCGGTTTCCCCTTCCTCCTTCAGCTCTTTTTTATGGGCCTCGGTAATAATGGATGCCACAAAGCCCTCAATATCCTCAGGCTTCAGGTTCTCCTCTCCCTGGTGAACCAGCCTTCCGCTGATCCGAAGAGTAGGGGGGATCCCCACGGTCAGATGCAGGTCCGACACATTGGAATCAAACGAATCATAAAGAATCTTGTGGATAAAATCGACCATGCTCATACTTGTCCTCTCCTCCTGTGCTCTGCTCGCTTCTTTGCCAATACGCGCTTCTGTTTCTACCCCTCGATGCTGTAGGTGACCTTGGTCAGCTCCGATACGGTGGTCACACCCTCCAGAACCAATTCCATACAGCTTTCCCTCAGGGATTTTGTTCCAAACCGGGCGGCCATCTGACGCAGCTGATCCGTCGTGGCCCGGCGGTCGATCAACTCCCGGATCTCCCGGTTCACCACCATGATCTCGTGAATAGGGCTTCGGCCCTTAAAGCCCGTCCCATTGCAGTAGTTGCAGCCCTCTCCCCGGTACAGCGGTCTGGGCTCCTTCAGCTTCAGCATCATCATCTCGGCATGATCCGGACGGTAGCTAACCTTGCAGTGGGGGCAGATCTTCCGCACCAGACGCTGTGCCACTACACCCACCACCGAGGAGGATACCAGATAGGGCTCGATGCCCATGTCCACCAGACGTGCGACCGAAGAGGGCGCATCATTGGTATGGATGGTGGACAGCACCAGATGTCCGGTGATGGAGGCCCGAATGGCGATCTGAGCTGTTTCCGAGTCTCGGATCTCACCGATCATGATAATATCCGGGTCCTGCCGAAGGATGGACCGAAGGCCGCTGACAAAGGTCATGCCCGCCTTGGCGTTGACCTGTACCTGATTGATTCCCGCCAGCTTGTATTCCACCGGGTCCTCAACGGTAATGATGTTCATCTCCGGCCGGTTCAGCTCTGCCAGCACCGTGTACAGGGTGGTGGTTTTTCCCGAGCCCGTCGGCCCGGACACCAGGATGATGCCGTTGGGGCTTTTGATGATGTTGTCGAACAGGACAAAGTTGCCGGGGCTGAGGCCCAGCTGATCCCGGGTGAGCGCCTGGGATTGGCCGCCCAGAATACGGATAACTACCTTTTCGCCGTGAACCGTGGGCAGGATGGATATCCGCATGTCCACCGTCCGGTCGTCGATGACCACCTCTACCCGGCCGTCCTGAGGGATCCGCTTCTCCGCAATATCCATCTTGCCGATGATCTTGATACGGGTCACAATGGCGGGGTGCGCCATGTTGGCGGAACGCATCACCTCGTTCAGTTCGCCGTCGATGCGAAACCGGACCCGCATATCCTTTTCCTCCGGCTCGATGTGGATGTCGCTGGCACCGCTTTTGACCGCCTGGAGGATGATGGAGTTGACCAGCCGCACCACCGGCGCATTGGCCACCTGGCTGTCTACCATCTCCGCCAGGCCCGACAGGTCCATCATGGCAAATTCTTTGCTCAGATCCTCAACCGCTTTTTTTGCGCCCTCATTGCTGTAATATCGATCGATGGCGTTGGTAATATCCTTCTGGGGAGAAATGGCTATCTTGACTTCCCGACCGGTCAGGAGCCCCACGTCATCCACGGCCTCGTAGTTCAGCGGGTCCTTCATGACCACGGTAATGGTTTTCTCCGTAGCCGCCACGGGGATCAGCACGTGGCGCTGAGCGACGCTTTCGGTGATCAGCTCCAGGGCTTCCTTGTCCGGTTTTGTTTCCAGCAGGTTGATATACGGTACCTGGAACAAATACTCCAGCGCTTTGTAAAGCTGGTTCTCCGTTACGTAATTCATCTCCATCAGCAGCTCGCCCAAAGGGCGGTGATCCTGCTTTTGAAGCAGGAGAGCCTCTTTTAGCTGATCCTCCGTGATGATCTCCGCGTCTACCAGGATATCTCCCAGCTTTTTAACGCCTTTTTCCATTGAATCCTTCTCCTCAAGTTTGCTCTTGTGAAACGCCGTCTTTGTTGCTAAAATATATGGGGCGGCCGGCGCCCTGTCTGCCGGAGCCTCCCGCTAACCTCCATGGCCGGGGCACTCTCCTCTTCCACGAGGTCAACATGCTGCATTCTTCTTCAAATATCAGGAACAGAGGTGACCATGCAATCCATCCTTATCGGCTTCTTCGTCTTTATCGTCGGTCTGCTGATCGGCAGCTTCCTCAACGTGTGTATTTACCGGATCCCTCAGGATATTTCCGTGGCCAGGGGCTTTTCCTACTGCCCCGCCTGCCGTCACCGGCTGATGCCCGCCGATCTGGTCCCCGTGCTCAGCTACCTGCTTCTGGGCCGGGCCTGCCGCTACTGCGGCGCCCCGATTTCTGCCCGGTCCCCTCTGATCGAAACAGCCTGCGGCCTGCTCTTTCTCCTTGCCTGGCTCCGAATGGGGCTCATCCCCCTGAGCCTCCTTACCATGGCGCTGCTGGCCGTCCTGCTGGTCATCGCCATGATCGATCTGGATCACCAGATCATTCCTGACGGGCTCAATCTGGCCATCCTGCTCCTGGCCCTGCCCGCCGTTTATTTTTCGCCGCTGCCCTGGACGGATCACGCCATCGGCTTCTTTGCCGTCAGCGTGCCATTCTTTCTCATCGCTATCCTTACCGGAGGCATGGGAGGCGGCGATATTAAGTTGATGGCGGCTGCCGGACTCTTTCTGGGGTGGAAGCTGATCCTCACAGCGCTGCTGATGGGATCGGTGCCGGGCGCCGTGGCCAGCGTCTTCCTCCTGGCTACCGGGAAGGCGGACCGCAAAAGCATGGTTCCCTTCGGCCCCTTCCTGTCTCTGGGCATCGCGGCAGCCGCTCTTTTTGGCGATCAGCTGATCCGGTGGTATCTGGAGGTCATCCTGGGATAGTCTCCCCTCAGCCTGCCTTCATCCTTCACATCTCCTATATCTCTATATCTCCGGCTCCGATTCATCCCAAAAACGATTTCGTTTTCGGAATACCCTGGACTTGGACAGCAGGTTCTTCGAGCGGCGCAGATCCATTTCCCGCCCCAGCAAAATGTTTAGGGTCTTGATGATGAACAGCTTGCCTACCTCCCGGTAGTTCAACTGAAGGACCGCGCTTTCCTCCTCGTCCAGGATAAATTCCCTGGCCTCCGGCAGCCGTTCCTCCGGCAGGTACTCCTTGACGGAGCGGTATTCCAGCTCCTCCCGAATCTCATCGAACCGTTCCCTCTGAATCAGATAGGAATACCCGGGGACTCCCGCCTCATCCACGATGACAAACCGCTCAAAATCCAGAACCAGCAGCTCCTCACCCCGCAGGGCCGCGATCCGGCACACCTCCGGCAGGTACCGGCTCAGCAGGCGGTACTTGCTGTTGTGCTTCCCGCCTAAATGGGCAGCCAGGAGACGGCTGGCATTCCAGTCGGCAAATCGGCGCTGCACCGGCTCGGGGATACGATCCCAGAGAGAAGATTCTCCCGGGCATCCCATCCTCTCCAAAACAGTCAGGTTGACCTCCTCCAGATATTCCTCCAGGGACAGCCGACTCAGATAATGGGTCAGCAACGGCCCCAGACGATCCGTCGGGTCGTGACGGATGATCCGAAGGAGCCATCCCTCATTAAATGGAAAATATTCCTTTCCGCACTGTGTCAGAAACCGCCTGACAATACTCCACACCAGAGAGCTCTTTCTATTAAAGCGGTATTCCTTTAAAAAGCTGTTGATCGGGCTGGGATATTCGTTGAGCATCTCCACCACCCGATCCTTCCCTCCCTTGCGGGACAGGATAGTCAACAGCACCGCCTCGGGCACCGGGCGCTCCTGACGGTCGGTCTGCTCCGCCACCAGCATCAGGATCCGGGGAACGTTGGGATTGCCGTTTTTGTAATTAGCCTGATAGAGCTGCCAGATGATCCGGATCAGGCGGTCACTGAGCCGATGAGACAGCACGCAAAGCAAGGCCTCCGCTTCTTCCCCGGAGACCTGCCGGTCGCCGACTCCGAAGAGGGCCAGGGCCAAATTCTCCGTCTCCCGTCCCGTCAACCCGGCAGCAAAGGATCGGAGGCTGCGATTTCCGGCAGCCGCTACCTTGCGGCGAAGCCGCAGCAGCTCCTCCTCTCTGTCGGCCTCCGGAAAATCCTCCGGAATCAGAAAGTCCCGCGAAATCTCCCGAAGAAGCCCGGCCATACGGGGCGTGGGGAATCGAAACCCTTCTTTTGTACTTGTACGCTCTTCGATGCTTTCACTCATGCTGTTCTTTGCTTTAACGCCCTTCATGCTCCCGGTTTAACGCCCTGGGCAAATGCTCCACCGACTCCCGGATAGATTCCACCGTATTGGCCATTCTCCTGCTGACCTCTGCCAGCCCCTCGTCAAAGTCCCGGAAGGTCCGCTCCACGCCGTTGTGGAGCTGGTCGGAAAACAGCTGAACCGATTCCTTTAAATTGACGGACAGCTGGTTGATATCGATATTCAGATCGTGGGCGTATAGGCCGATGCTGCGGGACTGCTCGTCCAGGCTGGCCAGCATATTGGCGGTGTTGCCCTCAAACAACTCCATGGCGCGGGATATGTTGCCCTCCAGCTTGTCCATGATGCCGGCGGCATCCTCGGAAAAGCGGCCGATAACGCTCTGCATATGAAAATCCATCTCGTCCAGACTGGACTGATTCATCTTCTCTACCCGTTTAAAGTACTCGTCATACTCCTCCTTCAGCAGGGCGGTCCGCTCCGTCAGCCGGTCAATGATCGCCACGCTGTCGGCCGATGCCCGCGTAATGCTTTCGGCGATTTCATGGCCGACCCCGTCCATGGCCCGGTTCATCTCCGTTACCACGTCGCCCAGCAGCTTGGCTGCCGCTTCGGCCGCCTTGTCGTACTGCTCACTGCCGGCATTGGCCAGTGAGGACATGGTATCCGCCAGCTTCCTGGCCGTCTCCTCGTTGGAAACCACCGCCGTCCGCAGCGCATCGCTGATCTCTGCAGCGCTTCGCTCGATCAGGCCGTCCCACTGGGACAGGGTGGCGGCAAGCTGCTCCGTCCGCTCCAAATGGCGGCTCAGGCCCCTGACATGCTCCGCCGCCTCCTGCTGCGCCTCGGCCACCTGCCGCAGCTGGCGGGTAACCTCCTCCATCAACCGGCGGTCGGATTCCAGCCCAGACTGAAGAGCACCGGCTGATTCCTGCAGCCCTTTTCGGATCTCGTTCATGGCTCTGCCGGTCTGCTCCAGCTCCTCTCCCATGGCCCGGATCCGCTGCTCCACCGTCCCGCTGAGGCGATCGGCAAAGGCATTGGCCAGGGTCTGCATATTTTCCTGCTGGTTTTTCACCACATATTCGGAGAGGCGGTACCAGGTCTCCTCCATCCGATTGATGCTGGGAAACAGGTGCTCCTTCAGGGAAAGATCAAAGATCTCCGCCACCTGGGGCGCAACGCCCTCCACGACAAAACCTTCCAGAACCTCCCGAAGCTCCGACGTCACCTTTTCGATGCTTTCGGCGCTCCGGCGGGCCCCCTCCAGCAGCAGCCCCGTCTGAGCCGCCCGGCTGCCCACCGGCAACGCCAGCGCCAGGCTCTGGGACAGTCTCCGGGTCAGCGCCATCCCCCGCGCCCGAAGCCGGGCGAAGGCAGCATAA
>JBGYKY010000107.1:0-3332 GCA_041836105.1 Bacillota bacterium
CGGCGGGAAAGCGGCCCCTCAGTTCGGCACTACCGGAGAGGGGTACGGAATGCTTCGGGCGCTGGGCCACGGGATAAGCAGATTGGCCCCGGTCCTGATGCCCCTGATCTGCCGGGGGGACTTCGGCACGTTGAAAGGGCTTCGGCTACAAGGAGCTGCTTCTCTGTGGAAGGACGGCGCAATCGTGTCCCGGGAGATGGGGGAGGTCCAGTTTACGGGAGATGGCCTGTCCGGTATCTGCATTTTTAACCTGAGCCGTTTTTTGGTATTGGAGCCAGGAGAATCGCCGGAGGAAGGATTTCGGCGACATGAGATCCGTCTGGACGCTGTTCCGGAAATGGAGGAGGAGGCGCTGACGGATTTCTTGAGAGAGAGAAGGAAAGGACTGGCAGGAGCTCCGGGCCGATGGCTGCTGCACTCCATGATCCCTTCCGGGTTGATCCTTCGGGTATTTAGCCGGGCCGGGCTGGAAAACGGGCTGGAGGCCCCGGCTCAGGTGCTGACGGAGCCGGAGCTGACGGCACTGAGCAGAGAACTGAAGCAGATGACATTTCCCATTGCGGGAGGGAAGGGGTGGCGCGCCGCTCAGTGCACCCGGGGGGGCGTTCCTTTGGAAGAGCTGAACCTGAGCACCATGGAGTCCCTCAAGCTGCCCGGGCTCTATCTGGCCGGCGAAGTCACCGACAGCGACAGGCCCTGCGGCGGGTATAACCTGCAGTCCGCCTGGACGCAGGGCCTGCGGGGAGGGCGCGCCATGGCAGACCGGCTGCGAAGCATCCGGTGAATCTCATCACTCTCCAGGGCGGCTCAGGCCCCGGCAATAGAGAGGTGCATTTTCATAAAGAAAGCAGGTTGAATAGTGCAAGATGTATCGGATTCATGAAATTAAATGCAGGCCGGAAGAGGATCTACGGGTTATTCCCCGGCGGATCCGGGAAAAGCTGAAACGGCCCGGGCTGGCCATCAAAGAGTGGAGCATCGCCAAAGAATCCATCGATGCCCGCAATAAGCAGGAAATCCGAATGGTCTACAGCATTGATTTCCTTCCTGAAGACCCGTCCGTCCGCCTTCCCCTGGAGCGAGTGGAGCGGGAAGCCTATCGGCCTCCGGAGAGAGGAACGCTTCCGATGGAGCATTCTCCGATCATCGCCGGCTTTGGCCCTGCGGGGATTTTTGCAGCCCTCATTCTGGCAGAGGCGGGGTATCGTCCGCTGGTGCTGGAGCGGGGAAGGCCGATAGAGGAACGGGTCAGGGATGTGGATCGCTTTTGGCGGGAAGGAGTGCTGGATCCCGAATCCAACGTACAGTTTGGCGAAGGAGGAGCCGGGACCTTTTCAGACGGGAAGCTGACCACCGGGACCCGGGACAAAAGGATCCGCAAGGTGTTGACAGAGCTTCATCGGGCAGGTGCCGACGAAGCGATCCTCTATCGGCAGAAGCCTCACATCGGTACGGATCGGCTGCGCCGGGTGGTGATAGAATTGCGGAAGGCCATCCTGGAAGCCGGAGGAAGCATTCGATTCGGTGCAAGGCTCACCGGCCTGCGGGTGAAGGAAGGTCGATTGACGGGCGTGGTGGTCAACGAACGGGAGGAAATTCCCACGGAAAGCCTGGTTCTGGCCATTGGCCACAGCGCCAGAGACACCTTCCGAACCCTGCATCGATCCGGCGTTCCTATGGAGGGGAAACCCTTTTCCATGGGCTTCCGCATCGAGCATCCACAGGCTATGATCGACGCGGCCCAGTATGGGGGCGCAGCGGGACTCCCGCCGGCAGAATATAAGCTCTCTTGCCGCACCGCATCGGGAAGAGGCGTATATACCTTCTGCATGTGCCCCGGTGGGGAGGTGGTGGCGGCATCCTCTCACCCCGGATGCCTGGTAACCAATGGAATGAGCCGCCACGCCCGGGATGGGTGCTTTGCGAACAGCGGACTGCTGGTGGATGTGCGGGTCACCGACTGGGAGGAGGGACCGCTGGGCGGATTGGCGTTCCAGGAATACTGGGAGCGCGAAGCCTTCCGGCTGAACGGGGAAGCCTATTCCCCCCTGACCTGCACGCTGGAGGATTATCGAATGGATCGGGATAAGGGAGCGCTGCTTCGCCGGGCCCTTCCCGATTTTGTCAACCAGGCTATTTTGGAAGCGCTGCCTCGCCTGGGCCGGAAGCTCAAGGGCTTTGACGGGCCGGATGCCATACTGAAGGGTATCGAAACCAGAAGCTCCTCCCCCCTCCGGATCCTGCGGGATCAGGAATATCAATCCACGATCCGGGGGCTGTACCCGGCAGGGGAGGGTGCCGGGTATGCGGGAGGAATCACCTCTGCGGCAGTGGACGGCATTCGGGTGGCAGAGCAGATCGTGAGCCGGTACGCCGGAATGGCATAGATCCGGCGCGGATCCTCCGGAGAGGGAGCGCCGCGCCGGATAAACGAAGCGGAAAGAATAAAAAGACTGGAAAAGGAAGACAGGAGTAAATGCTTTGAAGAGAAGAATCGCTTTTTTGACCATCCTGCTGGTGTGGACGATATTGGCAGCTGCGCCCGCCGCACTGGCAGCGGAGCAGAGTCGGCAGGAGCTATATCAGTTGGTCCGGCAGGGAAGTGGCGCCGTCTTTTCCAATTATGTGGACGGATACCGACTGCTGGTGGACGGGGACATGACGGTGGATATGACGGATTCGGACGTGGTGACCGTTTTAGAAAATCGGGAAAAGAGGCTGGAAATCTTCCGGCAGCCCCTGCACCGGGTGGGCCGGGCCGGATATATCAACTATTCCAATCAGTTTCTGAGCAATACCGATGATCATCGACTGGAGTTTCAAGGGTATCAGACCGTTGCCGGCAAGAAGGTCCATCTTCTGGCATGGAGCCGGGACAGGCTGAGCCGTGTGGAAAATGACAAGAATTACTATCTGGTCATTGATATCATAGAAGGGAGTACGTCCTACACTCTCTTTCTCAAGGCCAGCCGGCCCATCGGTGAGTTGGGCGGCTACGAAGCGCTGATTCGGAGCTTTACCGTCTTTGAGCCCACGAAAGCCGCGATCTCCCGGAAAACCGCGGAAACGCAGCCGGCGGCCCGGGGATGGAATCAGGAAACTCTGGAATTTTACACCAGGTATTTTTCGGATGAGGCCCCGCTGACCTGGGGAATCTTTGAACCGGCTACCGCTCATTTTGACTATCAGAATCTCGATTATATTGAGCAGGCCATCGGCTATCAATTCCCCATCCTGCTCAATTACAGCGAATTTGAGAATACGTACAGGCACCCTAATTTGCAGGAGAGGCTGACCTCTGCCTGGAGTAAGGGCCGGGTTCTGGAGCTGAC
>JBGYKY010000108.1:0-3227 GCA_041836105.1 Bacillota bacterium
CGCGTCGGGATCGCCGACGATAACCGGGATTTTTGCGAAATCCTGAAGGAGTACCTGGAAAGCCGGGGATCTATTCGGGTTTCTTTTGTGGCGCACGACGGTTTCACCACTCTTCAGGCGCTGGAAGCGCATGAAACGGACGTCCTCATCCTGGACATGGTCATGCCTCATTTGGATGGCCTGGGTGTCTTGGAAAGCCTGGGCGAACAGGCGGCAGGGAAGCCCCGTATTGTGGTGCTGTCCGCCGTCGGGCAGGAAAATATCGTGCAGCAGTCCCTTCAACTGGGCGCGGATTACTATTTGGTTAAACCCTTTGAGCTCTCCGCCCTGCTGAAAAGGATCCGGCAGATGACGGAGGAGCCTCTGGCGGCTATCAGCCGACAGGAGGAACGGGAGCTGAACACGGCCGCTCCCGACGACCTCACCGGGGAGCGTCGGCTGTATCGCCGAATCACGCGGGTCATGCACGATATCGGTGTTCCCGCTCATGTCAGGGGATATCGATACATCCGGGATGCCGTTCGGCTGTCGATGGTACATGCCGAGCTGCTTGACGCCGTGACCAAGGAGCTGTATCCTGCGGTTGCCCGCCTGAGCGGCACTACCCCGTCCCGAGTGGAACGAGCGATCCGCCATGCCATCGACGTCACATGGCATCGATGCGGAACGCCGGAGCGGGAACGAATTTTCGGAATGGGGTTTACCGAAGAAGTCCGTCCCACCAACCGGGAATTTATTGCCATTATCGTTGAGACGCTGCGGCTGGAAAATGCCCGGTAGCAGAAAGGAGCGCCATGCTGAGCAAAGAAAAAATCGCCCGGATCAATGTCCTGGCTCAAAAAGCAAAGGGTGAAGGGCTGACATCAGAGGAGAAGGAGGAGCAGCATCGGCTCCGACAGGAATATTTGTCCAGCTTTCGAGAGCATTTTCGAAATCAGCTTTCTTCCATCCGCTTCGTTGAGGATGAAGAGCCGCCGGAGGACCCTTCCTCCCGCCATTGATGGGAGCAGCGCCCGAAGGGTGCTGTTTTTTTATGCGCTCTAACCGCTGCCCGGATCAGCGCCGGTGATTTCACAGCCCGATTTTTAGCGGTTTTCTCTCTGTTTTCTGTTTAATCCCTCTGAGAGGTTGGTATAAATCCATACGGCATCCATCCAGCGATGCAGAAGGAGTAGCTATGAGACAGGTCTATTTGGATTATTCGGCGACAACCCCGGTAAAGCCGGAGGTTTTGTCGGCGATGCTGCCTTACTTTTCGGAGCATTTCGGAAATCCTTCCAGCTTATATACAACCGGTTCCGAGTCCAGGGACGCCGTGTCCAAGGCCCGGGAGCAGGTTGCCGGACTGATCGGCGCAAAGAGCAAGGAACTCTTCTTTACCGCATCCGGCACGGAAGCGGACAACTGGGCCATCAAGGGCGTCGCAGAGGCGGCGAGGGGAAAAGGTTCTCACATCATTACCACGGCCATTGAGCATCCGGCTGTGCTGCGCACCTGCGAATATCTGGAGGGCAAGGGGCTCCGGATAACCTATCTGCCGGTGGACTCCGCCGGACGCGTCCGAGAAGCGGATCTGGAGGCCGCCATCACAGACGAAACGATCTTGGTCAGCATCATGGCCGTAAACAATGAGGTGGGAACGATCCAGGATATTCCCGGCCTGTGCCGTCTGGCCAGGAGCCGCAGCAGCCGGCTGCTTTTCCACACGGATGCCGTTCAGGCGCTGGGCAACATGCCTATTGATGTCAAGGCTTGGGATGTGGATCTGATGTCTGTCTCCGGCCACAAGATTTACGGACCCAAGGGCATCGGCGCCCTGTACGTTAAACAGGGGACAAGAATTGCCAGCATGCTCCACGGCGGGTCTCAGGAAGCCAAGCGGCGAGCGGGGACAGAGAACCTTGCCGGTATTGTGGGGTTCGGGGCTGCCGCTCAGCTGGCCGGTGATCGTTTGGAAAGCCATATCCGCCACTGTACAGAGCTGCGGGACTATTTCATCCGGCAGGTGGAAAGCCGGATTGAAAACGTTACCCTGAACGGGAGCAGAGAACACCGGCACCCGGGAAATGCCAATTTCACCTTTGAATTCATCGAGGGAGAGGCGATGCTGTTATATCTGGATATGAACGGGATCGCCGTATCCACCGGATCCGCCTGTTCCTCAGCCTCCCTGACGCCGTCGCATGTACTGTCCCAGCTGGGCGTCCCTTTGGAAAAGATCCACGGCTCCCTTCGCTTTACCATCGGAGATCCCACCACTCGGGAGGATCTGGATTACACTATTGAAAAATTAACGGAAATCGTAGCAAAGCTCCGGGCCATGTCCCCGGTTTCTAAAGAGAAAGGCTGGTAAACCTATGAGTATGTACAATGAAAAGGTCATGGATCATTTCATGAATCCCCACAATATGGGTGACCTGGACAATCCCGACGGCGTCGGCCGTTACGGCAGCCCGGTTTGCGGCGACATGATGCAAATTGCCATCCGTGTGGAAAACGAGACTATTACTGACGCCAGGTTTAAAACCTTCGGCTGCGGCTCCGCCATTGCTTCCTCCAGCGTCGCTACCGATATGATCATCGGAAAAACCATTGATGAAGCATTGGCGCTGACCAACAACCAGATCATCAACGAGCTTGGAGGGCTCCCCCCCGTCAAGATCCACTGCTCGGTTTTGGCCGATCACGCTATCAAATCCGCCATTTACGACTATGCCCAGAAAACCGGCAAGACCTATGCCGGGCTGGAAGGCTTTGATCCCGATGCGGAGGAAGACGATCATCACGACGCAGACGGCATCGAAGACTGAGCGCGGGGCAAAGGGCGAAGGCCATGAAGGTGAAAGCCATGAAAAGGGATGGTCACAACAAGAAAGTAGTACTGGGCTTCAGCGGCGGTGTGGATAGCACGGCCGCTGCTTTGTTGCTGCGCCGGGAAGGATATGAGGTTACCGGGCTGTTTTTCGAGGTGGGGGAGGAAAAGAGCGCCTCCGCTCGGTCGGCGGAGAAAATAGCCGCTCAGATGGATATTCCGCTCCTCTACCGGAACGTTTCTCAGGATTTTGCCCGGGAGATCATCGAAAGCTTTTGTGAAGAATACCTTCGGGGGCGTACCCCCAATCCATGTGTCCGCTGTAATCCCATGATTAAATTCCCGGCTTTACTCCGAGCGGCCGATGACGTCGGTGCGGACAGCATTGCCACCGGCCACTATGCCGGCGTGCACC
>JBGYKY010000109.1:0-12445 GCA_041836105.1 Bacillota bacterium
CGTTGATCTCTCCCGTTCCTCCGCAGTGGTCACAGGGCGCTACGGACTGGAAAGCACCGAAGGGAGTTTGGCGCACGGTGCGCTGTTCGCCCGTGCCCTGACAGCTTGGACACGTTTTTTTTGACGTGCCTCGCTCAGCGCCGGTGCCGTTGCAGGAAGGACAAATCACCGCCTTTTTCAGCTGAATCTGTTTCTTCGTCCCAAAAGCCGCCTCTTCAAAGGAAATGGTAATGGCATACCGGAGATCTCCGCCCTTTCTGGGGCCGTTTCTGCGCCGCCCGGTATTCCCGCCGAACATGCCTCCGAACATATCAAAAATATCGTCAAAGCCGCCGAAGCCGCCGCCCGCACCGCCAAAGCCCGCGTTAGGGTCTACCCCCGCGTGACCAAATCGATCGTATTTATCCCGTTTTTCCGGATCCGACAGGACACTGTAGGCCTCATTGGCTTCCTTAAACTTTTCCTCCGCCTGCTTGTTCCCCTGGTTGATGTCCGGGTGATATTTTTTAGCCATTTTTCGATAGGCCTGCTTGATCTCCTCGTCGCTGGCTCCTTTCTTAAGGCCAAGGATCTCATAAAAATCCCGTTTGCTATCCGCCATTTTTTTCTCCTTTTCTCATGGGCTTTTATAGCCAGCCAAGCACTCCCCCTTCCGGGGGAGTGCTTGGGCCCGGGCCCGGATGGGCCGGCTATATGGGCTATTGCTTGTCCGCGTCGTCTACGACCTCGTACTCGGCGTCTACCACATTGTCTGGTACGGCCTCTCCGGACTCAGCATCAGCTCCCGGAGCCGATCCCTGGCTCTGCGCGGCCTGAGCCTGCTGGTACAGCTTCGCCGACAGGGTATGGAATTCGGCGGTCAGCTTTTCTGTGTTTTCCTTGATGACGTCGATGCTGGTTCCCTCCAGGGCTGCGGAAAGTGCCTCCTTGGCCCCGATAACCCGGGCTTTTTCCTCTTCGGACAGGGTTCCCTCCAGCTCCTTCAGGGATTTTTCCGTCTCGTATACCAGGGTTTCCGCCTGATTTCTAACCTCTACCTCTTCCTTCTTTCGCTTATCCTCTTCAGCGAACTGCTCCGCTTCCTTGATCTTCGCTTTGATCTCTTCATCGGACAGCTTGGTGGATGAGGTAATCGTGATCCGCTGCTCTTTTCCGGTTCCCAGATCCTTGGCGCTGACGTTGACGATACCGTTAGCATCAATATCGAAGGATACCTCGATCTGGGGGATTCCGCGGGGCGCCGGCGGGATGCCGGAGAGCTGGAACCGTCCCAGGGTGATATTACCGGAAGCCATCTCCCGCTCACCCTGCATGACGTGAACGTCCACCGCCGTTTGATTATCGGCTGCCGTAGAGAAAATCTGGCTTTTCTTGGTGGGGATCGTGGTGTTTCGCTCAATCAGTTTGGTGGCCACGCCGCCCAGGGTCTCAATGGACAGGGACAGAGGCGTAACATCCAGCAGCAGCACATCGTGCACCTCGCCGGTGAGGACGCCGGCCTGAATGGCAGCGCCGATGGCCACACATTCATCGGGGTTGATCCCTTTGAAGGGATCCTTTCCCGTAATTTTCTTGACAGCCTCCTGAACAGCCGGGATCCTCGTGGATCCGCCCACCAGAATGACCTTTTCGATATCGCTGTTGGACACCCCGGCATCGGCCATCGCCTTCTTCATGGGCTCAATGGTTTTTTCCACCAGATGTCCCGTCAGCTGATCGAATTTGGCTCTGGTCACATCCATATCCAGATGCAGCGGTCCTTCCGCGTTCACGGTGATAAAGGGCAGGTTGATGTTGGCCGTCTGGGAGCTGGAAAGCTCCTTCTTGGCTTTCTCAGCCGCCTCCTTCAGCCGCTGATGGGCCATTTTGTCCTTTCGCAGATCCACGCCGTTTTCCCGGGCAAAGGTGTCAGCAATGTGGTTGACCAGCACTTCATCAAAATCGTCGCCGCCCAGCTTGTTATTGCCGCTGGTGGCCAGCACCTCGAAGACGCCGTCGCCGATCTCCAGGATGGAAACATCAAAGGTCCCGCCCCCCAAGTCGTAGACCAGGATCTTGTGGTGCGTCGTATCCTTATCCAGGCCGTAGGCCAGCGACGCCGCCGTGGGCTCATTGATGATCCTCTTTACATCCAGACCGGCAATCTTGCCGGCATCCTTGGTGGCCTGCTTCTGGCTGTCGGTAAAGTACGCCGGCACGGTGATGACCGCTTCGGTGACCTTCTCTCCCAGATATGCTTCGGCATCCGCCTTCAGCTTGCTCAGGATCATGGCCGAAATATCCTGCGGAGTATAACTCTTTCCGTCAATTTCTACGGTATACCCGGTGCCCATATGTCTCTTGATGGACGAAATGGTCCGGTCCGGATTGGTGATAGCCTGACGCTTAGCCGTTTCCCCCACCAGGCGTTCTCCGCCCTTGGTAAACCCTACAACGGACGGCGTGGTGCGATTGCCCTCCGCATTGGTGATCACTACCGGATCACCGCCCTCCAGTACGGCAACGCAAGAGTTGGTGGTTCCCAAATCGATTCCTATTACTTTTCCCATTCTATTTCCCTCCTGATTTTTCTCCTTTATTCGGCCACCTTGACCATGGTGTGTCGAATGACCTTATTGTTTAACAAATATCCCTTCTGTAGCACGCAGGAGACCTTCCCCGCAGCGTACTCACCGGTTTGCTCCGTCATGACCGCATTATGAAGCATCGGGTCAAAATCCTGCCCCAGCGCTTCGATTTCGCAGACGCCGTTTTTCTCCAGCACGCCTTGAAACTGCTTGTAAATCTTGGCCATACCTTCCCGTATTGCCGTTTCTTCCTCTCCCTGATGGGAGAATGCTCTTTCGTAGTTGTCTATTACATCAAGCAAATCCAAAATGATTTTTTCATTGGCATATGCATAAATGTCCGCTTTTTCCTTATCAACGCGCTTCTTATAGTTCTGGAAATCCGCCATTAAACGGAGGTACTTGGTCTCTAGAGGGTCCTCCTCCGGCTGTTCCTGCTTCCCGGCCTCCGTTTCCTGTTCGCCGGCCCGGATCTCTTCTTTATCGGTTTCGCTGGCCGCCGGTTCCTCCCGGGGTCCATCCTTCCCAGGCGCGCCCTCCCTTTCCTTTCGGGGCTGTTCCTCCCGATCCCGCGGATCCTTCTTCGCAGCGTCCTCCTCGCGGATCCGATCCTGTCCGCCGGACGCCGGCTTTTTCTCCCTGCTCATTCCTGCTCCTCCCCTCCCGAGAGTCGGAAGCTCTCGCTTAGATTCTCCGTAATATATTCAATGACCGAGATGACCTCATCGTATTTCATTCGGGTGGGCCCGATGACCCCCAGCTTGCCCAGCAGCTTGCCGTCGATGTGGTAGGTGGCTGTAATCAGACTGCACTCCTGCATCCGATCATCGGTGTTTTCATTACCGATGGTAACCATGATCCCGTCGTCCCGTTCCATGAGGGTTTTGGTCAGCGCTTCCTTCTTGTTGAGCAATTCCAGAAACATTTTGGCCTTGTCGATGTCATTGTACTCGGGAAAGGAAAAAATATTGCTGTACCCGTCCAGAAACAGGTCTACATCCAGCATTCGCTTCAAAATACCCAAAAAATTGGGCATGATGTTCGCTGCCAGCCGGGACAACGCTTCCATATCCGTCCGAAAGGTCTGAATAATGTCCAGCGTCAGCACCTCGCTGAGAGCTTTCCCCTTGTACGTATAGGTCATGGATTTGGAAAGCAGTTCCAGACTCTCCATCGAATAGGGATCTTTCAGCCTGACGGTAGTATTGGAAACCTTGCCGCTTTCGGCGACGATCATCAGCACCACCGTACGCTCATCTACGGGAAGCAGATTAATGCCCTTCAATTTATCGGCTTCCTGGCTGGGGGTAATGGCGAAAGCGGTAAGCATGGTGATCTCCGACAACAGCCGGGCCGCATGCTGAACGGTTTTTTCCAGCTCCGACAGATTGCTTCTCAGCTTGTTCCGGATCAGCTGCTTCTCGGCCTCCGACAGGGTACGCTTCTCCATTAAATCGTTTACATACAGCCGGTAGGCCTTATCCGAAGGAACACGGCCCGCCGAGGTATGGGGATGGGTCAGATACCCCATCTCCTCCAGATCCGACATTTCATTTCGTATGGTCGCGGGACTGAGCCCCATATCAAACTTTTTGGAAAGAGTTCTGGAGCCCATCGGTTCGGCGGTCCGAATAAAGTCGCCGATGATGGCCTGAAGGATCTTCAGTTTTCGTTCGCTCAAATCCATGGTATCGCTCCTTTCAGAGGAGCGGAAGGCCGTCGCCCCTCTCTTTGTTAGCACTCATTATCAGTGAGTGCTAACCATGTTTCTAATTTACCACTCCTATGACAGAATGTCAACAGGGTTTTTCGTTTTTTTCAGGAATCTCCAAGTTTTTTGAAAAAGAACGGCGAAGTGACAGCTTGCTGCTCCGGTTAGCGGAATTGCCCTGCCTCGTTCCATCACGATATCAGATCAGAATGTCGGCAGGATCATCCTGCGTCGTCTCTCTGAATGATCCCGTGACAGATCCGTTTTAGCCGAAGCAAAAGGACCGGGAAAAATTTTTGAAATTTCCTCCCGCCTATGATAATGTGATACTTGCAGACATGCTTATTCTGTTGTACCGCAAAAAAAAAGAGGCCGCGGCACAAGGCCCCGCAGGAAGGAAGTACGTTTCCGATGGACAAAAATTTTCTAAGGAGCAGCCTGTTAAAGAAGCGCAGCCTTTTGAGCGAAGAAGCATCAGCCCGGGGAGGCCAGGCACTGGTCCGCCGTCTCACCGCCCTGCCGGAGTATGAGCAGGCCGAACGGATTATGGCTTATGTGGATTTTCGCAATGAGATCCCTACGGGGCCGCTATTGGATCGGATACTGGCCGACGGCAAGCATCCCGTCCTCCCGCGAACCGATGAGGCTTTTCGGATTTGGCCCCTGGAACTGCCCCCCGGCGCTTCATCCTGGCAGGATCGCCTGGTTCGCTCCGCCTTTGGCGTGTGGGAACCGGACCCCGCCTTTTGGCGGGTGACGGATCCGCGATCCATCGACCTGGTCATCGTTCCGGGCATCGCCTTTGACGGAAGGGGAGGCCGGATCGGTTACGGGAAAGGCTGCTATGACCGATTTCTCCCGGCGCTTTCACCCCGCGCCCTGACCATTGCCGTTGCCTACGATTTCCAAGTGCTTCCGCAGGTGCCTGTCGAGGAGGAAGATATTCCGGTAGACCGGCTTCTGATCCTCGAAGCCTCCTTCTCTGAGGAATGAAGAGAACCGATAGGAAAAGCGCTGGTCACTCGTCCCCCGCTCCAAAACGGCAATGACAGGGAATCCGCGCAAAAAGAAAACAGGAGCAGCCTTTCGCTTGCTCCTATTCCTCGAACACTCCGTGTCCTCGGGAACATCCAACCTGGTGCGGCCGATGGGATTTGAACCCATACGATTGCTCACACGCCCCTCAAACGTGCGCGTCTGCCGATTCCGCCACGGCCGCAGATCGTTTTCCACATTTTCTTATGGTAGCACAAAGGACAGGGAAAGTAAATACATTAAATCGGATTCCGCCTAATTTTGCCGCGGGCCCCGCGGCTCGCAGCCTGCGCCCCTCTATTTTACGGGAAACAATCCCCCTCAGCCTTCCTCCTCCTGCACGGCTTCTCCTTCCGTTTCCGGCGCGGGCTCTTCCGCCGGCAGAGTCCGCTGGTATTTCCAGGTAGAAGCCTCCCGGTAGATATCAAAGAACAGCGGATGGACGATCCCCTGAAAATCCCGGGATGTAAGAACTCCATAGGTTTTATAGACAACAGGGTAGTATGGAAGGTCTGTCCGCAGCTTTTCCCTGAGCTGCTTTACAGCAGCTTCCTTGGCTGCGCTGTCCTTCATGGCTCCCATCACCCGAAGCGCTTCGTCCGCCTCCGCATCGGCATATCCCGCAGGGTTTCCGGAGGAAGCCAGCAGGGGACGGAGATCGTAATGCTCACCCATTCTGGCACCGCCCAGGCAAGCATCGTAATCCCGAGCCTGAAGAGCTCGAAGATATGCCTCCTGTGGCTCCATGCGTATAGCAACGCTGATTCCGGCCCGCCGCAGATCCTCCGCAATCTGTTCGGCAGCCAGGCCCCGGGAGACATTCCCTTGATTGACCAAAAGCTCAAAAGCCAGCGGCTTCCCTTCTCCGTCCTGCAAAATTCCATCCCCGTCGGCATCCTGATACCCCAGCTGTTTCAGTATCTCAACAGCCTTCTCCCGATCCATGGGGAAAAGATCCCCCGTATTGGGAATGCCCCAATAGCCGGGGTAGTACAGGCTGTCCGTCAGCACGCCGCTTCCGTGGTAGCAATAGTCCAGAAGCTCCTTGGTGTCAATGGCCAGCGCCACGGCTCTGCGGAGCTCCGCATTGTCAAAGGGCGCCGCGGCGACATTGAAGCCCAGCCATTCCACTTCGTTAGACACATAATCGGCCATGGAGGCCTTCAGGTTGCTGTAATCCACCTCCCGAGTCAGGGATTCGGAAAAGGCCACGGTCAGCAGGCTGGGATCCAGCAGATTGAGGTTCTCATGCTCCCTGGGGATGATCTTAAACACCAGCTCATTTTGGGGAACCTGCCCGGAATATTGAGGATTCCCCGCCAGGATCAATTGTGAATACGGGTTGAAGCTGACGATCCGGTAGGGGCCGCTGGTCATGGGCAGAAAGGACAGGGTGGATTGGAGAGCCTGACTCTGATCCCGGTAGCTCTCCTGAGACAGAATGGGAAAGGTCAACTGCTCCAGAAAGAAATCGGAATCGGCGGCATAACGGATCTGAACCGAATCCCCCTGCACCTTTACCTGGCTGATGGGCGCCACCTGCGTCTGATAGAGGGTCAAACCGGATGCGGCAGCCCTTTTATAGGTTTCAATGGTAAACTTAACATCCTCCGGGCGGATAGCGGCGCCGTCCGCCCATCTGGCATCCTGCTTTAACGTCACGGTCAGGGTCCTGGCGCCTTCATCCAGGGAAAAGGTGTCCACCAAATCCTCCCGGGCCCGCAGGGTCTCATCCAGCCTGAACAAGCTGCGATACAGCAGCTTGTTCAGATAATAAACGTCCCGATCCTTTGCTGTCACCGGATTCAGGGTTGTGATCCGATCTATGGACAGAAGACCCTTATGGACAACCTCCACCTTTACCGCCGAATCCGGCTGATACTGGAAAAATTCCGTGGCCTCCTCGCAGCCGCACAGCAGAAAAACCCCTGCAAGCAAAAGGAGCAGGATCGCCGCAGGATGATGCTTCCTCCGCCGGAGGCGGCTCTGCATCCGCTCCGCTCTCACTGTTTTCTCTCTCTTCTCCATCCTCTGCTTCTTTCCCTTTTGATGATCCATGAGCCCCCGCGCGCCATCCGGCTCCGCAGGCTGCCCTGAACGATTCTGCGACATGCCCGTCCTATTTTTTTTCGTTCTCTTCCTCTGTCAGGGCCCGGCGGATTTTTTCCCTCAAGGCCTCTCGCCCTTCTGAATTGTCTATGATCCGATACCCCCTGCGATTTCGCTCTTCCCGCGGCATCTGATTGCTGATGCGTCGGCGGACTTCTTCCTCCGACAGGCCGTCCCGGGCGCAGACCCGAAGGATCCGGACATCATCGGGAGCGTCCACCACCCAAACGCGGTCCGTCATTTGATCCAGCCCGACCTCGAAGAGCAGCGCCGCATCCAGAAAAACCCGCCGGGCCCCCTGATCTCTCCAGCGGGCCAACTGCTGCCGGATTACCGTCAGGATGTCCCGGTGGGTTACCTCATTGAGAAAGCGCAGCTTTTCCGGATCGCTGAAGACTATCTCCCCGACCCGTTTCCGGTCCAGAGATCCGTCTTCCCGCAGAATTTCCCGGCCAAACCGCTCCAGGATCTCCCGGTACGCCGGTTTCCCCGCTTCCACCACCTGCCTGGCGATCACGTCGGCGTCGATCACCGGGATCCCTTCCTCCTGCAAAATAGAGGACACGGTTGTTTTTCCACTGCCAATGCCGCCGGTTAAGCCGATGATCTCCACATTCTTGCTCCTTTGTCCCTTCCCTATTTCAGCGCATACCAATCCCTGGCCCATCTAACCTCCACCACCAGGGGAACCTTCAGGGTCATGGCGTGAACCATGGCCTCCTCCAGCAGGGAGCGCACCTCCTCTAGCTCCTCTTCCCGTGCATCGATGATCAGCTCATCGTGAATCTGAAGGATCAGCCGGGATGCCAGCTTTCGGCGGTTTAGCTCCCGGTAGACCCGGAGCATGGCCAGCTTGATAATATCGGCTGCGCTGCCCTGCAGCGGGCTGTTCATGGCCAGTCGTTCTCCCAGCTGCCGGACCGCAAAGCTGCTCCCGTTCATTTCCGGGATATTCCGCCTCCGGTTCAGCACCGTGGTCACATAGCCGGTCTCCCTGGCCTGAGCCACCACCCGGTCCATATAAGCCTTTACACAAGTATACTTTGTAAAATAATCTTCGATGTAGCGCTCTGCCTCCCGGCGGGGAATATTCAGCTCCGCGGATAACCCGAATCCGCTCATTCCATAGATGACTCCGAAATTGACCGCCTTGGCGTTGCCCCGCTGCAGGGGAGTGACCTCATCCTCCGGGATACCGAACACCCGGGACGCCGTTATGGTGTGGATATCGTCTCCCCGCCGAAAAGCATCCAGCAGCAGGGGATCCTCGGAAAAATGAGCCAGCAGCCGCAGCTCAATCTGAGAATAATCGGCGCCTACCAGAAGGTGCCGGTCATCAGAAGCGTGGAATGCCTTTCGCAGCCGCCTCCCGTATTCCTGCTTGATGGGAATATTCTGAAGATTGGGCTCGGTGCAGCTGATCCGCCCCGTAGCCGCCACCGTCTGCTGAAAATGAGGCCGGATCCTGCCGTCTTCCCCGATCAGGGGCAGCAAGCCCTCCACATAGGTGCTCTTCAGCTTGGACAGGGTCCGATACTCTAAGATCGCCGGGATGATTTCGTGCTCTCCCGCAATCCGTTCCAGTACCTCAGCGCTGGTGGAATACCCCGTCTTGGTCATCTTCCCGGCGGGCAGCCCCAGCTTTTCAAAGAGAATCGGCCCCAGCTGAGCGGGAGAGTTCAGGTTGAATTCTTCTCCGGCCAGAGAAACGATCCGGCTCGTCAGCACCTTCAGCCGCTCTTCGATCTCCGCCCCCAGCTGCCGCAGGCGCGCGCCGTCCGCAGCAAAGCCCTGATATTCCATAGCCGCCATCACCTCGACCAACGGCAGCTCCAAATCCCGGGCCAGCCCCTCGGCGTCCTGCTCCTTCAACCGTTCCTTCAGTACCGGGCGCAGACCGTCCACAGCCCGGCACCAGGCCCGGCCGTAGGTCATCCGCTTTTTCCGCTCCTCACCCGGCAGGCTGATCTGCCGGCTTTCCTTTCGGAACTCCTCTTCGCTTTGAAGCTCCTCCTGATAGATCTCTGCCATCAGAACCTTCAAGTCGTAATTGCTCCGGGACGGGTCCAGAACATACTGCACCACCGCGGAATCAAAAGCCGTATTGAAATAGGCCGCTGCGCCGCCGGCCGGCAGCTCTCGCTCTTCTCCCAGCAGCCGGAGCAAGGCAAAGTAGTCCTGAGACAGGAAATGGCCCGATATCGGGATCCGGCGGGCAATGATCTCACGGGCCAGGAACAGCGCCTCGGCCTCTCCTTCCAGATAGCAGCAGCGGCCGCCGGAAGAAAAGGAGATTCCCTCCACCTGCGTGGCCTCTGCGTGGCTGCCGCTGAAAAAGACCTTCAGGGTGATGCCCTCCGGGTGAAGAGCGTTTCGTACTCCCTCTTCCGATTCCAGGAATAGGATGTCCCCTTCCTCTGTCGCCGAAAAAGCGGCCTCTGCCAACACTTCCCCGGTTTCCGAAGGTGCTTTCAACTTCTTTAGCAAGCTGTTAAATTCCAATTTGCTATATAGTTTAATCAATTTATTAACATCCGGTTCCTTCTGTTGAAGCTCTGTAAAATCCACCTCTATCGGCACGTGCCGGTGAATGGTGGCCAGCCGCTTGCTCATCAGGGCCAGGGAAGCATTCTCCCGCAAATTGCTGCGCAGCTTTTCCTGTTTGATCTCGTCGGCCCGGCTCAACAGCTCTTCTACCGTCCCGTATTCCTGAATCAACCGTCCCGCCGTCTTTTCTCCCACCCCCGGCAATCCGGGAATGTTGTCGGAGGCATCTCCCATCAGCCCCTTGTAGTCGATAAACTGCTCCGGGGTAAATCCATATCGGCTGACCATGGCCTCCCGGTCGTAGATGTCAAATTCTGAAATCCCTTTTTTTGTAATCAGGACCTGCGTTTTCTCCGAGGCCAGCTGCAGCTCATCCTTGTCCCCGGAAATGATCAGGGGGCGCAGGCCCCGCTCCTCCGCCAGTCTCGCCACGGTGCCGATAATATCGTCGGCTTCAAATCCATCAAGCTCCAGTATTTTAATGTTCATGGCCAGCAGGATCTCCTTGAGAAGCGGCAGCTGCATGGCCAGCTCCGGGGGCATCTTCTTTCGCCCCGCCTTGTACTCTCGATATTCCAGATGGCGGAAGGTCGGCGCCTTTCGGTCGAAGGCAATCGCCATATACCCGGCGGGGTAGTCCTGGTGAATTTTTTGGAGCATGCTTAAAAAGCCATAAATCCCATGGGTATATATCCCCTCTTTGGTGATCATCGGCCGCTGCATGGCGTAGTAGGCGCGATTGACCAGGCTGTTTCCATCGATAATAATTATTCGATCCTCCATACCCTTCCTTCCTGTCCCTGATAGCTCGCTTCCGTCCACTCGATGACTCCTGCTCCGGCCTCTTCCTGCCCCGTCACAGCCGCCCGGGTAACAGCATCCCCCGTTTCCTTCGCCAGGACGCCGCTTTCGATCCCGGCGGCAGACGCGCCCCTGCCGGTCGCGGCATCCACTTCTCCCTCGGCCAACGCAACACGAATCAGAAACACCTCCGGCTCCGGCTCCTCCCAACTGATGACACGGTATTGCCGACCGGAAAGCTCCTCCGCTAAAAGCAGCAGGTAAGGACTCACCGGCAGTGCCGCCTCGTTTTCCGAAGCAAAATCGGTCACCGCTTCCGCAGATGCTTCCGCGCCGGCGCCCTTTACCGCTTCCACAGCTTCTTCGCTTTCCTCTGCAACGCTATCCAGGAGGGATACCCCCCGGATGCCCGTCAAAGGATGCTCCGCGGATGCTTCCGGCGAGGAAACGATCTCCTGCCAGTGTCCGCCCATAGCCAAGGCAAACAGTCCCAGCATCAGCACCGCTGCCGCAGAGGAGAAGCGAAGCAGCAGACTGCGCCGACGCCGATGCCAAATCCGGCTGCCTTCATCTCGAATCGCCTGCGCGAGGCGGGCTTGCAGTCCTTCCGGCAAAGGCACGACGGGGATTTCGCTCAACCCCCGGCGAAGAGCGTACTCCTCATCAAGGGCTTTCCGGCAGGCAGCACACCCCGGAAGGTGATCCTCAACCATCTTCCGAAGTTCTTCATCATTCATGCCCACTTCGTATAGGGGCAGCAGTTCTCTGATTGCTTCGCAGTTCATTTGATCCCTTCCGGCGGCGCCATCAAGTGTGACCTGTCTTTTCTTTGACGCCTTCCGCTTCCCATCGGTTCCCAACGGCTCCGGTCATTCCGGCTGGAGCCGCCGTCTCTCTTTTGAGTTGCTTTCCCTGTGTAGGAGTCACCGTTCCAGTCCGGTGTAAAGCTCCCGAAACCGCTGCCGCGCCCGGGAGATTCTTGACTTCACCGTGCCCGGATTACAATCCAGGATTCGGCTGATCTCCTCGTAGGCAAAGCCCTGAACGTCCCGAAGGATGAGGATCACCCGGTATTCCTCCGGCAGCAGATCCAAGCAGCGAAGAATCCGGCCGCCCTCTTCCTTTTGCAGCAGCGCTTCCTCCGGAGAGGCCGCCCGGCCGTCCGGGATTTCCCGAACGAGCTCCGTATCGTACTGCTGCACTGAGGTCTGGACTTCCGCCCGGTTATTTCTCTTTTTGAGCATATCGTTGCAGGTATTGACCACAATCCGGTACACCCAGGTGTCAAAGCTGCTTTCACCCTTAAAGCCCTTCAGATTTCGATAGACCTTCAGCATGCTTTCCTGAAGGGCATCGGCCGCGTCCTCCGGATTTCGCATATAGCGCAGCGCCAGATTGTACGCCTTTGTCTGACACGAAAAAACAAGGGCCTCGAAGCTTTCGCCATCCCCCATCAAGGCTTTGCGGATCCATGCTTTTTCCTGGTCACGCTGCGACATGTCGTCCTTTCAAATCCTCCGGAAATATGGTATCATTATACCAAATATGCAAAGGAGAATAAAGCGAAATGTACGATTACCACTCGCATTCCAACCATTCCTCCGACTGTACCGCCCCCCTGCCGGAGATGGTTCGAGCCGCCATCGATATCGGGATCCGGGAGCTGGCGGTGACC
>JBGYKY010000110.1:0-14534 GCA_041836105.1 Bacillota bacterium
AACAGGAAGCGGATCGCAGATAAGATCTGAACGGGCGGATAGGGTCGGATAGTGCGTTAGAGGAGAACAGAGCGTTGACTGAGAAAAAAACCATCTACATTGCGGATGATGAGCAGAATATCCGGGAAGGAATCAAAGCATTTCTGGACAGCGAGGGCTTTGAAACTACGACATTTGCCAGCGGGGATCTTCTGCTGGAGGCATTTCGGCAAGCTCCCTGCGACTTGATTATCCTGGACGTGATGATGCCCGGAACCGATGGATTTTCCGTCTGCACGGAAATCCGAAAAATGTCGATGGTCCCTATCATTATGCTGACCGCCCGGGATTCCGATCTGGATTATGCTACCGGACTCAGCCTGGGCAGCGACGATTATTTTACAAAGCCATTTTCCGCTATATCTCTGGTGATGCGGGTCAAAGCGATTTTCCGCCGGATTGAATATGAGAAGCATCAAGCCAGGACTCTGATGGAAGAGGAACTCCCGGTGCTGACTCAGCCGTCGGACCGGTCTTTCCGTCAGGCGCGGGAATTTTTATCCTTCGGCGATCTGACCCTGGATCCTGACGGGAAGAGAGCATATTCCGGAGAGCGGGAATTGTCTCTGACGCCCAATGAATTCAATCTGCTGAAATATCTGCTGGAAAACAAAACCCGGGCGATATCCAGAGATGAGATCCTGGAGCGCGTCTGGGGATATGATACGTGTGTCGAAACCCGGGCGGCAGACGATACCGTTCGGCGTCTGAGGAAAAAGCTGGGGGGGAGCAGCGTGTCCATCGAAGCGGTCTGGGGCTTTGGATTCCGGTTGAAAATGTAGAAAAGCAGGTGCGGTGGCGGGATGGAACAGGAAAGAGTACAGCAAGCGGAGCGAAGAAGGCAGGGGAAAAGAGGAAAAGGAAAAAGAGGTGCAGGAAAAGAAGAGAGACCTGCACGGCATTGGCGCATTAAGCGCCGGACCCAGTTGATGCTCCTGGCGCTGATGCTGGTCGTTTTTGTCAGCCTTTTTTTCGGCTTTCGTTTTTTTGCCCGCGCCTATGTCCAGTCCAGTGCCGAAACTCAGCTGCATCAGCTGGCAAAGGGCGCCCCGCTTCACGCCGGGCAGGGGACGGCTTCGGAAGAGGGGCTTGACGTTGGCCGGAAGCACCGAAGCGAAATCGGTGTCATAGGGCAGACGATCCGATTGGATGCCTCCTACCGGCTGACGGATCATCAGCCGATGCAGGCCGCTTACGAGTACGAGGAGCACTGCGATTTGGCAGAAGCATTAAAAGAAGCCGGGATACCGCTGGACGGAGCGAAAGCTGTGGCGGTTCAAACGGACCACGGAGAATATATGGTCTCTTCTCTTGCGGTGGCGGGGGAAGAGGCAGAGTATTGGGTTTTTTTCGTCGATATTTCCGGCGCCCGGCATCTGATCGCCGCGGTAAACATTGGATTAGGCGTGCTGATGGCAATCGCCATGGGCATTGCACTTGGCGTGGCGGGGGTTATCGCCCGGTCGGTGAGCAGGCCTATCGAGGAGCTGGCGCAGTTTGCGGGAGAGATGGGTCAGGGACGTTTTGAAAGAAGAGAATTTCGGTTCCGGGATTTGGAATTTTTTCAGCTGGGTGAAGCGATGAATCTGTCAGCGGAAAAATTAGGCCGCTATGACAAAGAGCAGCGAACTTTTTTTCAAAACGCGTCTCATGAGCTGCGTACCCCGCTTCAAGCCATCCGCTGCTACGCGGAGGGGATCGAGGTAGGCGTGATGGAGCCGGCTGCTGCGGGCAGGGTTATTTTATCGGAAACGGATCGGCTGGCGGAGCTGGTGGAGGATATCCTATACATCTCCCGGGTGGACAACCTGACCGGCGCTGTGGAGCTGAGCCTCGGAGATGTCCGGGAGCTGTTGTCCCGGTGTGCGGAGGCGCTGTCGCCCGTGGCCGGCCAACGCGGATTGTGCTTCGAGCTTCAATTTGATGAGAATCCGGTATGGATGGACTACAATGAAAAACACCTGTATCGGGCGTTTTCCAATCTCATTTCCAATGCTCTCCGGTATGCAGAGAAGACTATTACCCTGTACTGCAGGAGTGAAAGAGACCGCATCGAAATTATCGTGGCGGACGACGGTCCGGGCATTTCTCAGGAGGAAGGGCCTCATATCTTTGAGCGGTTTTATCGGGGTGAAAAGGGCAAGCACGGTATTGGACTGTCTATCGTGCAGTCGGTGGTAGCGCTTCACGGTGGAGAGGTGAGGGCTCAGTGCGACGGGGAGACACTCTTCATTATGACTTTTCCGAAGCCGTCGAATTTGGGTCGGGTTTTGTGAGGCATCTCTGGAGTCCACATGGATCGGGCCATTTTCATGTGCCTTTTTTCGACTTCGTACGTCTTGCGTATATTTTGCCTCCGCTTTTCGGAGATTCCGGGCAGCGCCGGTAGTATACTGAAGGCAAGAGGAGGCATCTATATGGACAGGAAAAAAACAGCAAAGAAAATATTTTGGAATGGGGGAGGCGCCCTGACGGACTCCGTCAGCCCTTCTCCGGCCGCCCGAATAGCCAATCTGATCTTTGCCGGTGCGGTTTTGGCGGGAAGCGTCATTCCCGCTACCGCGACAGCGGATGCGGCAGATACGAGCACTCTGACGGTCGGGAAATCAATGGGGAAGGGAAGCGCGGAAGCGTATTCCGGATCTGTTTCCATTGCGGCGCCTGTCGCAGATGAGGACGGGAGCTACCCGTCTCTGTCGGACTACGTAGGAAGCCTGATCTGTACCGCCTGTGGCAAGCACTGTCTGCTGACCGCGCCTCGATGCGGCATCGGCACCCAGTGGTACCAGCAGGCCGTTTCCATTTATGAGGCGACAGTCAGCGCTGAGGTAACCTCTTCCGATGCTTCCGGGACGGTCGGATCCGGCAGCGACAGCAGTGCAGAAGAAGCGCTTCAGGCTTTCCTCAGCGGGATGATCTGTACCGGGTGCGGGCGGCATTGCCCGCTGACCGCGCTGGAGTGCGGCGTGGGGCAGTCCTACCTGAAAAAAGCCGAAGCGGAATTTGCCGCTCAGCAAACGGCATCCCAATCGGAGGCCACCGGAGCTGATGCCGTTTCGGACGACGATTCCGGCTTTACATCCGCCTCTGGGATCAGTGATGATGGCAGTGGGTCCTCCGGCGCAGACAGTGCCGCTGAAGCAGTCAGCGCTGCTGAAGCGGAAGGAGATGCCCTTCAGCAGGTAATGGGCATGGCGCCCTACGGCGGGCTGATGATAGGCGGCCTGTACTATGCCGTCGGGGCTTGGAAAAAAAGAAGAGCTTCCGGAGAAGCAGAGAGGGGGGAGAGAGATGAAACCTAACGGCGCAGCAGGAAGCGGAGCGCAGAGAAAAGGCGTTTCGCACAAAGGCGTTCAGATGGTCCGGCTGGCGGTGCAGATCTTCTTTTTCATCGCTTTGGCAACCAGCCTTATCGGCGGCTTTATGAGCCTGTGGGGCGGTATTCTGATAGCCGTATTTCTATTAGCTGTAGCGGCCGGGAATTTTTACTGCGGCTGGATGTGTCCCTTCGGCTCCCTTCAGGAATGGCTGGGAAAGCTGGGAAGTCGAATCTTTGGGATAAAACTGCGCATGCCTGCTCCGATACAGCGGGTGCTGCAATTTTCCAGATATATCGTCTATGGAATCATTCTTCTGGGGAGCGCCATCCATTTGACGGGGTGGCTGACCCAAAGCAGCAGCTTTAACTCCAACTACCACTTTCTGGCCCTGATGAACGCCGGATCGCTGGCGGAGCTGGACCAAATAGCGGGCGTAGCTGTTTGGATATTTCTGGGGCTGCACCTGGCAGCAGCCCTCTTCTTTGACCGACCGTTTTGTAACTATCTGTGTCCGGATGGTGTTCAATACGGATTTCTCAGCTTTGCCCGTATCATTTCCATTCGCCGGAGGGAAGGAGCCTGTGTCGGTTGCGGCCGCTGCAGCCGGGCCTGCCCCATGCAGATCGATGTGGCAAAGGTCCCCCATCTTCGCCATGCCAGCTGCATCAATTGCATGGAATGCTTTTCCGCCTGCCCGGTTCCGGGCGCCCTCTCCTACGGTAGCTGCCTGAGTGCGGCGAGGGACGGCAGGGGCCGAAGAGCCCGCGGAGCAGTGGGCGCATCGGGGACTCCCGCCGGGATTCGATCCGCTGTTGACTCGGGGGCTTGCTGTGATGGAAGACTGCGAACTTTGCCGAATTTTGTAGAAAAAAATGAATGGTAAAATAAAGAAAATTTGCAACTTTTTTTGAAGTTTCTTCCCCTTATATATTAACGCATGCCGGGGAAAGCCGGCGAAATGTTGATGCTGTTAAGCTGTGAGGTGATAGAATGAACCATTGTATCGAAGCCGTCCGGGAGATGAGTCACTACGCCAGAACCACCGAGAGAAAAAAACGGGGAATCATTCGGGCGGCCCGAGAGCTGTTTAATGAGAAGGGGTTTGCCGGCGCTACCATCAAGGAAATCGCCGCTGTGGCTCGAGTTTCCCCCGTATCCATTTATAATTACTTTGGCAGCAAGGAAAGACTGGTAGCGGAATGCGTGCAGGAGGTGGTGGCGGATACGCTGAAGGAGGCCGTCGAGCTGCTGCACGCCGAGATGGATTTTCGAAAAAAGATGGAGCAGGCGCTGATGCTCTGCACCGAAAAGGTGGATGTATCGGTGAGCGAATTGTTCACAAGAAAGGCGCTCAGGGATCCGGAGCTGGCAGATTTGCTGGATCGGGAATTGAGAGAGCGTAAAAACGACGTGTATCGCAGTTACATCCGCTTGGGGCAGCAGGAAGGGCTTATCAACGATACCATCCCCATGGAGACGATGTTAGCTTTTATGGAAGCGATGGCGATTATGGGCAGCAAGGTAAGGAGGGGAAACGATGCACCGGAAAAGGTGCGGCAGCTTCATCATCTGCTGCTGTTCGGCATGATCGGGGAATAGCGGACAGGCGGACTTTCCGGAATGAAGGAAAGCCGCCCTTTGTTTTTTCGGTGGCTCACTGAGGCCCCCCCATTTTCTAATCCTTTTCTAATGGTTTTTCTGGTATACTATCCTTGTAGATCAGATGATGCGGACGGGAGGCCCTTTCCGGAGGGAGCACCGGCTCTGTGCGTGCAGCGGCAGGGCAGACAGCAGGCAAACGGAAAAGAGAGGAGAAGCGGCGTGCGAATACTGGTAGCCGAGGATGATCGGGATCTGAACGGCATTATTGTAAAGAAGCTGGTAGCGGAGGGCTATGCGGTGGATTCGTGCTACACCGGAAGGGAAGCGTTAGAATACATGGATGCCGCCCGATATGAGGCGGCCATTTTGGATATCATGATGCCGGAAATGGACGGCCTGGAGGCGGTTCGCCGGCTTCGAAGCAAGGGAGACCTGACGCCCGTTCTGTTCCTGACGGCCCGTGACACCGTGGCAGACAGGGTCAAGGGGTTGGATACCGGCGCCAACGATTACCTGATAAAGCCCTTTTCCTTCGATGAGCTGACGGCCAGGATCCGGGCCATGACCCGGACGGCTTCCGGCAACCCTACCAACGTATACGCCCTGGCCGATCTGGTACTGGACGCCGAAAGCCGGACGGTCCGGCGAGGCGGCAAAGAAATTACTTTGACAGCTAGGGAATATGCGCTGCTGGAATATCTGCTTCGGAATAAAAACAAGGTGCATTCCCGTCAGAAAATTGAGGACAGCGTCTGGAACTACGATTACGAGGGGGGCACCAATGTAGTGGACGTTTACATCAACTATCTGCGCAAGAAGATTGACGAGGGCCACAATCCTAAACTGATCCATACGGTGCGAGGGATCGGTTACTGTATGAAGGCGGAAGAATGAAAAGGCTGTCCATTACCTTGAAGATCACCCTGTGGTTCACGATTTTTATGCTGATCCTCAGCGCCATCATTTTCGGGTTTATTGCCCTGGTATCCGAATCGACCGCCGATCACCGGGTCCGGGGCCTCCTGACCGACAGGGTAGAAAGCAACGTGCAGCAAATCGAATACGACGACGGAGAGCTGGAGATCGAAGACGAATTTGTTTCGTATCAGCACGGCGTATATTCCCTGGTTCTTTATGAAAACGGTCAAAAGGCGGCCGGGTATGCGCCGTATCCGGAGCTGGAGGGCGGCGGGCTTGTGGACGGCCAGGTAAGGAGCCTGACCGTAAGTGGGGAAGGATATCTGGTGTATGACCGGCTGATCCCCTTTCCGGAAGGGAACATCTGGGTCCGCGGAGTGGCCCCGGAAAGCGGTTCTGCCATATCCGATTCGGCCATGTACCAGGCTGCGCTGTTTGCCGTGCCGCTGCTGATCCTCCTGGCTTCGGCCGGTGGGTATCTGCTGGCCAGGAATTCCCTGCGCCCGATCCAGAACATCAGTGAAACGGCAGAAGCGATCGGGCGAAGCGGGGATCTGTCCAAGCGGATCGCCGCGGGAGCGGGAGAGGGCTCCGGAAACGGCGACGAGCTGCAGCGGCTGGCAGCCACCTTCAACCGGATGTTTGATCGATTGGAAGAAAACTTCCAGGCAGAGCGCCGCTTTACTTCTGATGCTTCCCATGAGCTGCGGACGCCGGTAACCGTTATTCTGGCTCAGTGCGAATACGCTTTTGAAAATGCTTCCGGGGAGGAGGAGCTGTACGAAGCCCTGGGCGTTATCCAAAAGCAGGGATACCGGATGTCCCGATTGATCGAAGCGCTGCTTCGGTTTACCCGGCTGGAGCAGCGGACGGAATCGCCGGAATTCGGCATAGTGGACGTCAGCGAGGTCGCGCTGGGGGTTTGCCGGGAGCAGCGGGAGCTGAGCGAAAAAAACATTTCCCTGAGCTGGGAGATCCAGCCGGGGCTCCGGATGAAGGCGGATGCCGCCCTTTTGGCCCAGCTGCTGGGCAATCTCATCAAAAATGCCTATTGCTATGGAAAAGAAGGGGGCAGTACCCATGTGACCCTTCAGCAGCAGGGCGGAGAGCTGCTGTTGTCGGTGAGGGATAACGGCATCGGGATTTCCGCAGAAGACCTGCCGCATATATGGAATCGATTTTATCGGGCAGAAAAATCCCGCAGCGCTGCGGCAGGCGCCGGGTTCGGGCTGGGACTGGCCTTTGTCAGGCAGGTGGCAGAGCTCCACGGCGGGAGGGTTCGGGCGGAAAGCGCCCCTGACCGGGGAACGACATTTATCGTGAGCCTTCCGGGGGCCTGGGCCCCGGAAAGCATTGGGCCTCAGAAAACAGCGGAGGGAGGATCCTCGAAAAGCCGCATGGCATAAAAAATGAAAAAAGTTTGTTGCCGCTAATCATCCTCTAATATTCTCCGGGTATGATAGAACCATACCAAGAAGCAACCGGTCGCCGGCGCCGTAAGGCGCGGGGACCGAGCAGGAAAGAGCGGAAGAGCTCAATGGAGAAAGGAGCATAGCAATATGAAAAAGTTAGCCATTCTGCTGATTGCAGTTTTAAGTCTGGGCGCTCTAAGCGCCTATGCGGCAGGTCATGCACAAAACGGGGCCCGGAGCGGTCAGGGACAGGCGGAAGCCGCAGCTTCCTCTGCCACAGGTGCGGTCGCAGCTGCCCCGTCTGCGGGGACAGGGGCGGCGGCGGGAACCGCAGCAGCGGCTGCCGCCGGGAATAAGCCGATCGGGGAAAGCGCAGCCAAAGCCATTGCCCTGAAGCATGCAGGCCTTTCCGAATCTCAGGTAACCGCTCTGACGGTCAGGGTGGACGAGGATGACGATGACGAGCTTTTCGATGATGATCCGCTGGTCTACGATGTAGAGTTCTATAACGGGAATAAAGAGTATGACTACGAGATCGACGCCTATACGGGAGAGATTCGATCCTACGATTATGACATTGAAGATGACGGCATCTCTAAAGGAACGGCGGCTACCGGGAATGCGGGAGCTTCGTCCGTCAACAGCGCCGGCGGAACGGCAGCTGCTTCCTCAGAGAAGCTGATCGGACTGGATGCGGCGAAGGCTGCGGCCCTGAAAAGAGCCGGTCTGAGTCAAAGCCAGGTCACCTTTACGGAGGCAGAGCTGGATACTGATGACGGAGTTGCCGAATATCACATTGGGTTTGTGTCCGGGGAGACGTCCTATGAGCTGGAAATCAACGCTAAAACCGGTTCCGTGCTGGAGTACAGCGCAGAATCCATCTATGATAATGATTAAGGAGGCGCAGGGCCTATGAAGAGGACCAAGAGAGGATGGCTGCTGACGGCAGCGATTCTGATGGGCCTGGCTTTGGGGGCTTGCGGCACAGGCGGGAGCGCTGAAGAGGGTTCTTCCGGAGCCACGGCCGGCGCCGTAGGCTCTTCTTCAGAAGCAGGAGCCGTAACCGACGGCGCCATCCGGCTAAACGGCTCGTCCATTGAAGCCGGAGAAGGAGTGACGGTGGAGGGCGCCACCGCCACCATCACATCAGCCGGAACCTATGAGGTCAGCGGCGCCCTGTCCGATGGGCAGCTTCTGATCGATACCGAGGGGGAGGTCGTCCTGATTTTGAACGGAGCGTCGATTTCTTCCTCCGATTCCCCCGCTGTTTATGTTAAGGCAGCCAAAAAGGTTACTGTGACGCTGGCGGACGGATCCGTCAATACTTTGTCTGACGGTGCGTCCTATACCCTCACGGAAATCGATGCCGATGCGGATGCGGCCCTGTACTCCAAATCGGATCTGGTGATCAACGGGACAGGCAGCCTGACCGTCAACGGAAATTATAACGATGGCATTGCCAGCCGGGACACCCTGCTGGTGGAAAGCGGAGCCCTCACCGTTACCGCAGTCAACCATGGCATCAAGGGAAAGGATTACCTGATGGTGATCGGGGGGACCGTGAGCGTAGAGGCTGGAGGCGATGGCATCAAGGCGACCAATGACACAGAAATTTCTCTGGGCTATGTGGAAATCGGTGGAGGGACCGTCGCCATCCATGCTGTAGACGAGGGCATTTCAGCGATCAACGATATTGATATTTCCGGCGGGACGGTGACCATCGACACCGATAACAATGGGATGAAGACAGATGGAGAGATCCATATCACCGGAGGAACCGTAGAAATCACCACCAATGATGACGGATTGGTTTCAAGCGGAAACACCATCGATCAGGCAGCGACCGTTACGGTCAATGGAACGCGCATCACCGGGAGCTGATCGATTACGCGTGGCGGGCTGGAAGACAAGCAGCAAGCGACAAGGCAAGAAAAGGCAGGGGAGGCAGGAGCCGCCCCTGCCTCTTTTCGCTGGAGGTTCCCGACTGATCAACGTTTCCAGGCGGATATCGGATAGCTCCGAAGGGACAGCTCTCTCCGGCAGCCGTCACCGCACCGAAAATCAGAAGCAGGTGCGCGGCTAAAGGAAATAGGAGAGAATCCCGATGCCGAAGACATCGGCGATGGCATGGGATAGAAAAAAGGGCGTCAGGTTGGATCGTCCGCTCTTCTGATACAGAAAAAAATACGCGGAGCCCAGGATCAGAGAGATCCCTGCGGCGGGCAAAAGCCCCTGATAGGTATGGAAGGAAAAGCGTATGAGCAGGGAAAACAAAAAGGCCCATTTCAGATTTTTCGGCGGGACCGCCAGGCAGATGCCCAGAAAATACAGCTCTTCGTAAACGCCATTCAGCAGCGCATACAGCACAATCGAGAGGTCGATGGGGGGAAGCATTGCCGGCACGGCGATCAGCTTGGCCGTCAGCGCTGACAGCGGAGCTGCGGCCGGCGGCAGCCCGCTCAGGGAAATATCCGACGCCAGCTGGAACAGGCTTGCCGGCAACGGCGAGCCCGCAGCAAGTCCGGCTGCTGCCAAAGCTTCCCGGCCCATGGCTGTCGCCATGAAAAACAGATCCATCAGCAGGGCCACAGCCAGGAACAGAAGCAGAGAATGGAGCAGGGCCCGGGGAGTAATGCGCACCCGCCACTGAGAAAAATCAAAGCGGCGGAGCCGCAGGTAGGCCAAAGCGATGATCAGCAGAGTCAGCTGGCTGATCAATGCACGATAATTATCGGCGGAGGAAAAGTCCGCCGCACCTTCAAAGGATCCGGCGCTTCTGCTGAGTAAAAATCCCAGGGTGGAGTGGTAGATGGCTTGTCCGAACAGGATAGCGGTCAATATGCCGATATCCCACCAGCGCAGGCTCTTTCGCGGATGACGGCTCCGCGTCAGGGAAGATTCTTGCTTCAATGAGGTTCTCCTTGTCAGATGATCTTTGATTCTGCGTCCTTCGGAGGATGCCCCATCATCATAGCACGGAGGCGCTGGTTTGTCCATGCGGAGAGAGCTTATTATCGATCCCGTTTATTGTGCGGTGCAGCTTTTACCTATCCTTCCCGACACTCTGCACGACCGCTGCTCCGCCGGCAGCTGTGCTTCGTGGCGGCTAATGCCTGTTTGATCTGGCACAGGGTTCCGTAGCGGGTGGAGAAATCGACGCCGGTGCTGGCACCCACCAGCTCCAGCACAGAATCGTAATAGCTTTGCACATAGTGGTTTTCTCCGATATGGACGCAATTGCACTTCCGAAGGCTGTGGAGAACCCGTTCCAGAGGTATCCGGTTTTGAAGCTTCATTTCTAAAATCCGGGTGAGCATCAGGGAAATGAAGCGGGTGAGATAGTGGGCGTGCATATGCTCGGCGCGGGAGATAAACACAGGCCGGGCCCTGTAGGTGCTATTGATGTATTTGAATGCTTCCTCGATCTGCCAGAGCCCGTTGTAGGCCTGAACGATTTCTTCCACCGGCTCCTCCAGCTCGCTGGTGATGAAGAGGTAGTAGCCGTCGTATTTTTCTTCGTCTTTCAGCGCTTCCTGGTCCAGGTGCAGAGGCAGCTTTCCCAGCAGGATCTCTCCCGTTTGCTGATCATACTCAATGTTCCGCACATACCGGGCGGCCCCATAGGCGGTCGTTTTGTTATATTTGGAAGGTGAAGCAATCAAATCCTTGGCCTTCAAGAGCAAATCCTCTCGTTCTGCCATGGTGCACCGGGCATACTTCCTGTTGTAGAAAACGACTTGTTTTTCCTTCAGCAGGACGTTCCTTTTTCTGCCGTCCGGGTCGGTGATCCGGACCCTTCGGGTCTGGATCCTGGACTTGATCTTGCACTCCTCGCCAAAGGGCCGGTAGCCGTCCGGGCTCAGCACGTAGTCCCGCAGCTCCTTTTCAGTGCTCCGTATACTTTGCCCGACAATGTAGCCGCCGCCGTCAGCCAGCACGTAATAGAGGCTGTCCAGACTGTTGGTACCGTTATCGCCTACCAGAACGATTTTTTCGATCCCAAGACTCCGCCCCCGTTTTTTCATGTCGGGACTGAGGATCAGCACATCTCCCGGATTCCTCGAAAACAGCTCGTAGGAAACCGGTAAGCCGTTTCGATCCACGAACAGCCCCATCTGAACGATCGGGTCATGCCGACGGTCCTTCGCGGGGACCTCCGAGCAGGCGGAGCACAGTTCTTCCGCTTCGAAATAATGCTTGGTCACATAGCAGTACATTTGGCTCTTGTCCCGCCCGTAGGCTTCGGCCACCCGCTCCCGGATCCATTCCTGCAGGGCGCCCTTATAGCGGCAGAAATAGGTGAAGGAACGGTAGATATCATCCAGGGAAAAGTCCATTTTATCGAAGAATTGCTCCCTGCTTTCATAGATTTGCCGAATGGAGCCGGGGAAGAGGATATCGCCGAAAACAAGCAGCTTCATCACGCTGTTCAGGCTGTAATTGAGCGCCAGGGAGCGCTGCTTTCCGTTGAAGAAGTGGTGGAGCCTCAGCTCGTGGTAAAGAGAGGAGAGGGCCGCATAGCCGTAATTTTTCATGAGATTGACCCCGGGCTCCAGACTTTTCTTCGGGTCCAGAGCGATCTGGACCGGTTGGTTTCTCGCTTCGGACTCCCGGCTCATCTGCCTGGCCACCTCCCGAAAGTGGGCGACAGGATCCTCGTATTGCTCTCGCAGGTCCTCCAGATAACCCAGATTCATAATCCGCTTGGTCTTTGAGGCCTTGGTGGCGGGATCCCGATAGGATTGGACAATGCAGAGGTGGGTCCCCCGCTTCCGTTTTTCTTGGATCAGGAACATGGGCGCCTCCTTTCCGCTCCCCGTTTCCCATCCGTTGCCCTGCCTGCCGTCCGCCCCGAATAGGGGAGCTTCTGCGTGAAGGATATCAATGTAGACTTATTATCCCACAAAAAACCTCAAAAGGCCACAGGAATATTCACAAAAAAAATCGGGTAAAATGCCGGGAGATGTTGAAAAACGGGGCTCGTTTACAGTGTCGGAAATAAAGAGGAAAAAATCGACGTGCCGGACGGTATTCCTCTCTGTCAAATACCCCTATAATTTAAAGCAGAAAAGCAGCTGCGCAACGGAAGCGGGATCCCCGGGCCCGTAGGACCTTACGGGATCTGCAAAAAGGAAAGGAGTGTACCATGGACTTTACTTTAAGCAAGGAGCATCGGGCGCTGCAGGAAAAGGCAAAGGCTTTTACGGAAGAGGTGTTGTTTCCCTACGAGATGGAGTGCGAGGAAAGTAACGGCCTGACACCGGAAACCCATGCGCTCATCAATCAAAAGGTACTGGATTGGGAATTCAACGCCACCAACCATTCCAAGGAGCACGGCGGCCAGGGGATGACGCTGTTTGAGCAAATGCTGGTAAGCGAACAGTTGGGGATGGCCACCGGCGCGATCTGGGACGCTGTCCCGCAGCCGTCCTACCCGATGAAATTCGGCACGCAGGCGCAAATCGAAGAGTATCTGATCCCGGCCTGTCAGAATAAGCGAAGAGATGCCTACGCCATTACGGAGGCGGATGCCGGCTCGGACCCGACCATGTGCCTGACCAGAGCCGACAAATGCGACGGCGGCTATAGGATCAACGGTGAAAAATGGTATGTTACCGTAGGCAATATTGCCGATTTTCTGTTGGTACATGCCCATGTGGACGGAGATCCGGAAAAAGCTACGGTTTTCTTCGTAGAAAAGAGCGATCCCGGGGTAAGCATCAAACGGACTCCGGAGTTTACCCATCACTTTGCGTTCAAGCACCCGGAGTTTACCTTCAAGGATGTGGTGGTGGATGAAACCAGGATTTTAGGGAAGGTGGGAGACGGCTTTGATCTGACCAAGGACTGGTTTGTGGAAGCTCGGCTGGGCATTGCGGCCCGCTGCGTCGGAGGCGCCCAGCGGGTGCTGAACGTGGCCAACGAATTTGCGGCGGAGCGCATTCAGGGCGGGCGCCCCATTCGGGAGTATCAGGTTATTGAGCATATGCTGGTGGACATGGCCATGGACATTATGGCGGCCAAAAGCCTGCTGTATCGGGTATGCTGGGAGATCTCCGGCAAGATCACCGACAGAAAGCTGAAGCATGCCAGGGCCTCTGCCATCAAGCTGTACACCTCTGAAATGGTTGGACGGGTGTGCGATATGGGCGTACAGATCCTGGGCGGACGCGGCTACATGAGAGAAAATCCCGTGGAGCGCCTGTGGAGGGACACCCGCGTCGATCGGATCTGGGAGGGCACTTCGGAGATCCAGCGCAATGTCATCGGCGGACAGATCAAAAAACGTGGGGTGGAGATTTACACTGGCTGGGATTACGAGAAATAGGAAGAGGATGCTCTGCAGGGGCGGCAGAAATGCGCCGCACCCTGCAGATTGTCGCATAAGGAGGTGTGCTATGCTGCCTTTGGAAGGAATACGCGTTCTTGATTTAATGACCCTCTCCGGGTATTGCGGGATGGAGCTGGCAGATTATGGGGCAGAGGTGATCAAGGTAGAGTCCCCGGACGGAGGGGATCCTCTCCGGACGCTGGCGCCACTGAAAAATGGCGCCAGCCCCCATCACGCATTCCGCAATCGGGGGAAAAAAAGCATTACCCTTCGTCTGGAAAGCCCCGAGGGACAGGAGCTTTTCAAAGAGCTGGCCATGACGGCCGATGTTATTTTGGAAAATGCTCCCCCCGGCACGCTGGAGGCCATGGGCGTAGGATATGAAGATATCGCCGCGCTGAAGCCCTCGATCGTCTTTGGCCGGCTTACGGCTTACGGATCCACGGGTCCGGGGGCCCGTACCCCACAGTCGGAGCTGGTAGCTCAGGCCAAAAGCGGCGTAATGCATGTGACCGGGTTCCCGGAAAACCCGCCCACCCGCATCGGATTCTCGCTTGCGGAACGGTACGCGGCCAGCTTCCTCTCCTCCGGCGTCTGTCTGGCGCTTTACCACGCCCGGAATACCGGACAGGGGCAGGTGGTGGAAACCTCGCTCTGCGGATCGGCGGCAGCTGTTTCCGAAGACAAGGTGATTACCTTCGGAGCCACCGGAGAAGACCCGATGCGCACCGGAAACGCCCACCCGCTGATCAATCCCTATGATATTTTGAGGTGCCGGAACGGCTTTGTGGCGATGGGGATCTCCTCCGATGACCAGTGGGCCAAGTTTTGCGACGCTTTTCAACGGCCGGAGTGGAAAACGGCAGAAAAGTACTGCTCCAACCTGGTGAGGGGATACCATTATTTCGGTGA
>JBGYKY010000111.1:0-7457 GCA_041836105.1 Bacillota bacterium
CACCGCCGACGCCAATACGATTCCGGAAGCGGTCTGCCGCACTTTTCACAGGAAGCGCCCGTTACCCACCGCAGATGGGACAGGCAGCCGCCGCAGAGGGAGTACCTTCGGAGGGGCTCGATGGGAGCATTGCAACAAATGCAGTAAATATTGGACGGGAAAACAGCCTCCGATACGGCCCGAAGCCCCCGGCGAAGCAGCGCGACGATCCGGCCCGCGTCCCTTCGGCCCGCCGCCCTGTGATGCGCGGCGCCGCCGCCTGTGTCGCCGTCGCCCGTTTTTTTTAGCTCCGTAGTCTTACCCTCCACCTGCTTCCTCCTTACAAAACCCCGCCCTGTTACTCCGCTATCCCGCCGGAAGGAGAAACGCCCGAAGGCGCGCCGCCAGCCCCGTATATCGCTGGGCGATCCTGTCGTTGTCTACCATATCCCACATCCGCTGCTCGGAGCCTACCATCACCACGGCTTCCTTCCCCCGAGTCACTGCGGTGTACAGCAGATTCCGGGTGGCCAGCACCGGGGTAAACCAGGAGACGGGCAGGATCACGATGGGAAATTCGCTGCCCTGGCTCTTATGGACCGTCATGGCATAGGCGTGCTCCAGTTCATCCAGCTCTGCAAACTGATAGGTAACCAGCTTATCCTCATCAAACACCACCGTCAGCTGATGCCCCTCCGTATCCAGCGAGGCTACAAACCCCACTTCGCCGTTGAAAACACCCTGTCCTTCCGTGAAATCTCCGATTTTTCGCCAATCCAGCCGGTAGTTGTTCCGGATCTGCATCACCTTGTCGCCCGTCCGGAAGACCCTCTCGCCCACCGTTCGTTCGGCCTTCCCCGGCCCCGGCGGGTTCAGGAGCGCCTGCAGCTCCCTGTTCAGGTTGATGCTCCCTATCATTCCCTTCCGCACCGGAGTCAACACCTGAATGTCCCTGAGAGGATCCCGGTGGGTGTAGTAAGCGGGCAATCGGGATATGCACAGCTCCCGGATGGCGTTCAGCATATCCCTCTCCCCTTTTTTTCTCACAAAGAAAAAGTCCTTGTCCCTTTCGTTGCAGTCCGGGTACTCTCCCCGGTTGATCTTATGGGCGTTGACCACGATCAGGCTCTCCCGGGCCTGGCGGAAGATCTCCGTCAGACGGACGGAATAGATGAGCTCGCTGTCCAGAATGTCCCGGAGCACGTTCCCCGCCCCCACCGAGGGCAGCTGATCCGCATCGCCCACCAGAATCAAACGGGTGCCCGGGCGGATGGCGGACATCAGCCCGTTCATCAGCAGAATGTCGATCATAGAGGCTTCATCAATAATCACCGCATCCTGCTCCAGAGGGTTTTCCGCCGTCCGGCCGAACCGCATGGTATCCTCCCCCTCGGAATAATAGTATTCCAAAAGCCGGTGAATGGTCACCGCCGGGTATCCGGAGGTTTCCGTGATCCTCTTGGCCGCCCGGCCCGTAGGCGCCGCAATCGCAGTGGTGCATCCGCATCGTGTCAGAATATTCATCAGGCTGTTGATGATGGTGGTCTTTCCCGTTCCCGGCCCGCCGGTGATTACCGAAACGCCGCTGGCCAGAGAGGATTCCAGCGCATATTTCTGATTATCGGACAGGCGGATCCCTGACTCCGCCTCGGCGACGGCGATCTGTCTTCCCATATCGGCAGCCAGGGGCTTCAGGGGGGCCCTGTCCAGCGCTACCAGCCGCTTGCAGACGTTTTGCTCCGCCTGAAAATACGCCTGATGGAACACCACGGGCCGCCCTTCCAGATTTTCGATTTGAATGTCCCCCTCAAAGGCCATGTCCACCAATGCATCGCCGGCCTGCTCCGTGGAGACCTCCAGCAGCTCCGCCGCCCGTTCACACAAAAGCTTCTGCGGCAGATAGGTGCTCCCCTCCCCGGCGGCGCTCCACAACAGATATCGGAGGCCGCTGGCGATGCGTTCCGGATCGTCTCGCGGAACGCCCATTTTTTCGGCAATGGCGTCGGCTTTTCGAAAACCGATGCCGAACACATCGTCTACCAGCTGATAGGGATTGGCCTTCACCGCTTCTACGGCTTCCGATCCGTAGACCCGGTACAGCTTCATAGCGACGGCCGCTGAAATGCCGTACTGCTGAAAGAACAGGGCAATCGCGGCAAACTCCCGGTGCAGCGCGTACGCCGCCGCGATGGCTCCGGCCTTTTTTGCGCCGATCCCCTCCACCTCCTCCAGCCGCTTCGGCTCCTCCTCCAGAATTCGCAGGGCCTCATCGCCGAATCGCCTGACAATGGCCGCCGCCGTCTTCCGTCCGATGCCCTTCAGCGCGCCGGAAGCCAGAAAGGCCTCGATCCCCTGCCGGGTGGCGGGCAGCTGTTCCTCAAAGGCGGCAACAGTGAACTGCTCGCCATAGGTGGGATGGAGCTTCCAGGCGCCAGACAGCCGGAAGCTCCTCCCCCGGTCGGCGCCGGGCAGATAGCCCACCGCCGTAAACTGCTCCTGCGCCTCCTCGTTCTCAAAAACGGCTATGGTATAGCCGTTTTCTTTGTTCTGAAAAATAATGTCGCGGATGACGCCGCTCCGTTCCTCCATACAGGCCAACCCCTTCTGCGCCGCTATCGAATAAATCGGATATTCCGCGTGGCTGCCGAAAGCTTGCTCCGACTGAACTTCCCGGCATATTTCAGCAGCTGCTCCCGGGTATTCAGCCTCGGCTTCATGTGAACCACATCCACCAGCATCAGCAGCAGCTTTCCGACGTCTTCCCCCTCTGCGATGCCGGCATCCAGAAGATCCTGCCCGGTAATGGCCAGATCCTCCGCAAAAATGGGCTCCTTAAACCTTTCAATGTCCTCCAGGATCGCTGTTCTGGCCATAATCTTATGGGCATCGTGGTCGTAAACGAGCCGCTGCGCTTTCGTCAGATCGTGAAGGTACGCATATCGCTCCCTCCCGTACCGAAGCATAAACCTCTTCAGATCATACTTATTGGTCAGGAAATGGAGCTGCGGGGTCAGGAGGACCGCATCCGCCAGGGACTGCTCCATGCTCCCCGAATACGCCAGCCGCTTGACTGCCCGCAGTGCCCGATCGCCCTCCAGCACCGTATAGAACAGGCCCAGCCGCCGCTGAGGAACCCTCATGGTTTTGTGGATATTTTCCGCCAGGAGCTCATAATTTGCCAGCTCCCGGCCGGTCATCCGGCCGGCCAGCTCCTCGCCGATGACAGCGCCCAGCAGTCCGGTGCCCATCAGCATCCGGAGCCCCTTCCCGGCGTGCTCCCCATTGACCAGGCGTACCAGCTCCCAGCGGATGCGATCCGCGCTCAACCCTCCGGCCAGCTCCCGGCAAGCCAGAATGCCCTCAAAGGTCGATCGATGGAGGTCGAATCCCAGTTCGGCAGCCAGGCGCACTGCCCGGAGCATCCGAAGCGGATCCTCGGCAAAGCGCCGCTCCGGTTCGCCGATACAGCGGATCAGCCGGGATTTGATATCCTCCCGACCGCCGTAGGGATCGACCAGCGGCCTCTCCGGGCTGTCCGCCAGGGCATTGATGGTAAAATCCCGGCGGGCCAGGTCCTCCTCAATGGTTTCTGCCGGCCGGACCCAGTCGGGACGGCGCCGGTCACTGTAGGGCCCCTCAAGACGGAAGGTGACCACATCAACGTTTCCCTCCTCCAGCGGGATGCGCACCACTCGGTACGTCTCGCTGAGCAGCTTTGCCTCCGGCAGCAGCCGGAGCACCTCCTCCGAATCGGCCCGGGTCGCCAGATCCCAATCCGTCGGTGCGATCCCCAGCAGCGAGTCCCGGACACAGCCACCCACCGCATAGGTTGCCCATTTTTCCGCTTCCAGCGTCCGAATGATCCGGCAGACCTTCCCGGGCAGCTTGATCATGCGCTCTACTCCTTCGCTCCCTGATTTCCCGCGGGCTTGTACAGCCGGCGGTTGTCCAGCGTCCAGACCCGCTCGCTAAATTCTCCGGCACCCGTTCCCGCCATAGCTTCCTCCATATCGAACATCCTGGCGTCGATCATGTCCAGATAATGGAGGATCTCCGCCTCGGGGAACAATGGTTTTTTGGGGCTTCCGAATTCCGGCTCATAGTGATGGGACAGGATCATATGCTCCAGCATAATGGTCTTTTCTCTGGAAAGGCCCAGCTCTTCTCCCAGCCGGTCCACCAGCTTGATTCCCTGAACGATGTGCCCCAGCAGCTGTCCTTCAAAGGAATAGCCGGAAGAAATGCCCATCTCATCGGATAGGATCTCACTGAGCTTTTCAATGTCGTGGAGGAGCACGCCGGTGATCACCAGATCCGCGTTCAGCCCGGTATAGATCCGGCACACCGCATCGCCAGTCATCATCATCCGCTTCAGGTGGTACAGAAGACCGGATTTCTGGGCGTGGTGGTTTTTCTGAGCCGCGGGATAGTACAGCAGCTTTTCCTTTCGGTCCGACAGAATACGGAGGCACAGCCCTCTGAGCTCCGGATCCTCCATGGCCTCCGCTCTGGCGAAGATAAAGTCGTACATATCCTCCGCCTTTTCCGGCGCTGCCTTGACAAAATCGGCATAGTTGACCTCATCCTGAGCGCCGGCCTTCCGGATCCGGGCGATCCTCATCTGCTTCTGTCCGTTCCAATTGGTCACCAGGGCTTTGACCTTGACCACGTCCCCTTCCCTGATCTCCTTCAGGGCGGGGAGCTCGGTTTCCACCACATCCCATTTTTTGGAAGGCGCCTCCCCGGAGCGGTCTGCCAGCAGCAGGTCCAGATACTGCTTGCCGTTGGCGCCCACCTTGACAGCCGCCGCCTTTATCATAAAATATTCCTGTATTTCATCATCAGTCTTCAGCTCTGATATGAAAAATTGCTTCATATTTTCTCCCGTTTTCTTCTGCAATAGCCTATAGGAGCGGCCATATCGGCCGCTCCTATTATTATAAACCATTGTGACCATTTTACAACTAAAAACCTCAGACCGTCGTCGATCCTTCCGCTGGAGGTTCCGCCGGAACGCCATCCGTTTTTTTGACCGTTGCATCGCTCGATTGCCCATCCGACGACGCCTGCGCCTTTTCGTTCCCTCCGCCGGCGGAGCGCTCCGGACTCCCGCCTGCGGGGATCAGCACCACCGCCTTGAAGAGGTCGCCGTCAATGCGGATATCAAACCAGCCGTTCTGGAGCTTCATCAAATCCTTGGTAATGGCCAACCCCAGTCCGCTGCCCTCGCTGGTACGGGATTCCTCGCCCCGTGAGAATCGCTCCATCAGCTCGTCCGGAGAAATGTTTAGCGGATCCCTGGAGATGTTTTTCATTTCCAGCATCACCATGGGGCGCTCCTTGTTCTGATTGGTGCGGATGCTCAGATCCAGATAAACCCTGGAGCCGGGCAGGGCATATTTCACCGCATTGCTCAGAAGGTTTTCCAGCACTCGCCACATCAGCTGTCCGTCTGCCAGCGCGTAATACTTTTCTTCGGAGGCGTTGAAAATGATCTGCAGCTGCGCTTCCTCCAACCGGGAAGACATTTCTCCCAGGGTCTGGCGAATCAGCGAGCCCACCTCGATCTGCTCCAGCCGGACCGGCATATCGCCGCTGGATGCTTTGGCCGCCTCAAACAGGTCCTCTGTCAGCTGCTTCAGCCGGGTAATTTTCTGGTCCAGTATCTCCAGATATTTGGAAGCGTCGGGGCTGGTGAGGCCTTCCTTTTTCAGCAGCTCCACATAAGCCACGATAGAGGTCAGCGGCGTTTTCAGATCGTGAGAAACATTGGAAATCAGTTCCGTTTTCAGTCGCTGGTTCCGCACCTCTTTTTCCACGGCAGCCCGGGACGCATCGGCAATCTCATTGATGCTCCGCGCCATCCAGTCCAACTCTCCCGCAGCGCTGGGCTCGACCGGAATCCTGAAATGGAAATTTCCCTGTCTGGCTTCGTTGATTCCCCTGCGGACCACCTCATACTTTCGGATCCAGCGGGCAGAAAGGATCAGGATGGCCAGCAGAACAAAGGGCGCCATAAACGGGACGGCAGCAAGCAGGCACACGCCCAATGCCAGCAAAAATATCTTTCGCTGCGTACTACCGCTATTGTAGACGGTCAGCACGGCGCGATAGAGCCAAAGCACCAGCCGACCGATCAAAGAATCCCGGAAAAAAGTCCCCGCCTTAAGCTTTCGCACCAGTGACAGCAGGAGCGTCAGGCCAAGGCCTGCGGCGGGGATACCGATCAATAGAGCCGCCCCGATCATCCCCTCCAGGGACAACAGATCCATGGGGATCGTCTCCCAGGCCGAAATCCCACCACCGTTGGGGATCGCCAGGTAAATCCATTCGCTACCGCTGCTCCCCAGCATCCACAGACGGACACCGCCGTAAGACAACTGCACAAAGACGCCACCGCAAAGGAACAGCATCCCCATCAGGAAGGCGATAATCTCCGTGAAGATTCGGTCTATCCGGCGAAGACAAAGCTTCCCTTCCGCATCCCGCTCCCCCGCTTCCGCTATCAGATAGATCAGCGTTCCCAGGCACACCAGCGCCGCGCCGATCAAAGCAAAGAGAAGCGCGGACTCGGTTGCCCAGGAGGGCAGGCCGTCCCGAAGCTTTTTCTGAAGATCCACGATAATATACAGTCCCGTCAGCAGCGCCGGAAGGCTGAGAAAGCTTCCCACGCAAAGGATGGACATCAGACCGTACAGCACCCTTTTAGATTTTTTCAATTTTGTATCCAATTCCCCACACCACCTTCAGATATCTGGGTTCCCTGGGATTGATCTCAATCTTCTCCCGGATCCTCCGTATGTGCACCGCTACCGTATTTTCGGGATTGTACGCCGGCTCCTTCCAAACGCTTTCATAGATTTGCTCGATGGAAAAGACCTTCCCCGGATTGGCCAGCAGCAGGAGCAAAATCCCATACTCCGTAGGGGTCAGCTCTACCGGCTCCCCGTCTACCCACACCTGCCGCTGCTCGTCGTCCAGCTCCAATCCTCCGGATCGGTATCGGTGTGTTACCTGCGCCATGCTGCCCAAATCCGTATATCTTCGCAGCTGGGATCGGACTCGGGCCATCAGCTCCAGCGGATGGAAGGGCTTGGTTACGTAATCATCCGCGCCCAGATTCAGCCCGGTGATCTTGTCGTAGTCCTCCGATTTGGCTGACAGGAGGATCACCGGCATGTTCCGTTCCTCCCGTAGCCTCTTTAGGGTCCGCATGCCGTCCAGCCGGGGCATCATAATATCCATCAGCACCAGGTGGATGGGTTCCTTCTCCAGAAGCGCCAGCGCTTCCACGCCGTCATAGGCTTTCAGCACCCGATACCCTTCATTGGACAGATAAATCTCCAGCGCATCTACGATTTCCCGCTCATCGTCACAGACCAGTATGTTCATCAGCGTTTCCTCCCAGACCTATCCTACACCGCAGTTCTTAACAATCCCTGCATAGGATTCTTACGATTTTCTTAATCGCGCTTTGC
>JBGYKY010000112.1:0-3986 GCA_041836105.1 Bacillota bacterium
AACGGGAGAGATCAACGAGCATCCGTGTAAGGAGTGCGGGGGCCGGGGCCGGGTTCAGAAGAGCGTCACCATATCCGTAGACATTCCTCCCGGTGTAGACAACGATTCGGTCATCTCCATCCGGGGACAGGGTGAACCGGGTACAAACGGAGGACCGGCCGGCGATTTGTATGTAGTGATTTCCGTAACGCCCCACGCCATGTTTCAGAGGGATGGCAGCAATCTGATTTTGTCCATGCCTATTTCCTTTACGCAGCTGGCGCTGGGAGATGAGATCACCGTTCCCACCCTGAAAGAAAAGATTGCCTATAAAATCCCCGCTGGCACTCAGCCGGATACGGTATTCCGAATCAAAGGGAAGGGATTGCCTTCGCTTCGGTCCGGAAAGCCGGGAGACCTGTATATCCGGGTGGAGCTGGAGATCCCCACTAAGCTGACGGGAGAGCAGAAAAAGAAGATCAAAGAACTGGGCAATGTGCTGGGCCAGGAGGCATACGCCAAAAAGAGCAAGTTCGCCGAGGCGATGAAGGAGTTATTTAAATAATTAATAATTTTTTATCATAAGTTTATAATCAACAGCATGCAGAAGGCCGGAGAGCGGAGAGGCATCCGAATGAGATACATTGAGGCGACGATCTATACCAGCTCTTACGGGCTGGAGCCTGTGACAGCCCTGCTGGAAGAGGCGGGCATTTTCGGTGTGGCGGTGGAGGACCCGGAGGAGATCCGGAGGCTGCTGGAAAAGAAGAATCCCTACGATTGGGACTATGTGGATCCGTCGGTGCTGGCCTTGCAGAACCGGGAGCCCAGTATCCGCTTTTATCTGGACGATACGGAGGAAGGACGGAAGCAGCTGGAGGAGATTCGGATTCGCATGATGCTTTTAAAAGGGTCGGAATACGAGGGGCGGCTTCAGGAGGGGGCTACGCTGGGGCGAATGTATCTAGCGGATCGACTGGTGGACGATTCCCAGTGGCAGGATACCTGGAAAGAATACTTTAGACCTGTCAAAGTGACGGACCGGCTTGTCATCCGGCCTGGCTGGGAGATGTACGAGCCGGAAGGCCCGGATGAACTGGTGCTGTCCATCGACCCGGGCATGGCTTTCGGCACGGGCGCTCACGCTACCACGGTGCTTTGTCTGGAATTGCTGGAGAAATATATGGAACCGGGCGATGCCGTTCTGGATATAGGGTGTGGCTCCGGTATTCTTTCCATTGCGGCGGCCCTGCTGGAAGCCGGGCAGGTGCTGGGGATCGAGCTGGATCCTCAGGCAGTGGCGGTAGCTGTGGAAAACGTGGCGCTGAACGGGATGTCCCATCGGGTAGAAATTCGGGAAGGGGATCTGACCCGGGGGATCTCCTGCAAGGCAGATTTGCTTCTGTCCAACCTGATGGCCGATCTGGTGATGCTGCTCAGCGATGCCGCCGCGTCCCACCTGACGGAGCGGGGGATCTGGATCTCATCGGGAATTTTGACGGAGAAAAGAGATCGGGTGGTATCCCATCTGAAGGAACGGGGCTTCCGGATCGTTGAGGTTCGGGAAAGAGACGAGTGGTGCGCCATTGCGGCGAAAGCAAAGGGGAAGGTATGAGCCGTTTTTTTGTGACGCCGGAGGCAGTGGGCGAGACCCGGATCCGCCTGACGAACCCGGATGATCTTCACCATATGCTCCACGTCCTCCGGCTTCGCCCGGGAGAGGAAATTGATATTTCCGACGGAGTTGCTTGGGAGTACCGGTGCGCGCTTCGGATGCTGAGGCCGGAGCTGGCGGAGGCAGAGATCCTGGACAGACAGGCTTTTGCCAGGGAGCCTGTTCTGGACGTGACCCTGTACCAGGGAATCCCCAGACAGGGAAAGATGGAAACGATTATCCAAAAGGGAGTGGAGTTGGGGGTTTCGCGGATCGTTCCGGTATTTACCGCTCGATCCGTGGCTGCTGACAGTGGAAGGACGGAAAAAAAGCTGTTGCGGTGGCAGCGGGTTGCCGATGAATCGGTGAAACAGTGCCGGAGGGGAAAAATTCCGGAAATAGGGCCGATGCTGGCCTTTGCGGACATGGCGAAGCAGCTGGACGGATTCGACTGCGTACTCTTTCCCTACGAACAGGAGGAGAAACGCACCATCAAGCGGGTCCTTCGATACCTGCCGTCCAGGCCCCGAAGCCTTTGTCTCATTATCGGGCCTGAGGGCGGGTTCTCCCGTCGGGAGGCAGAAACACTGGAAGAGGCGGGGGCGCTTTGCGTCAGCCTTGGAAAGACCATTCTTCGCACCGAAACCGCCGGCCCCGCCGCTCTGGCCATGGTTATGTACGAGCTGGAGATGGAGTAGCGCCGCTCCCCGCTGCTTCCCGTGGATCATCGGAAGCGAAAAATATCCGGTACCACAGAATAAAGGTGTATACTGCCCAGATCCTTCGGGAATGGTTAAACCGGCCGGACCGATGCTCCTCCAGCAGGGTCAGCAGCTTATCCGTCCGGAAAAACTCCGTCCCGATGGGGCCGGTAAAGGCCTCTCGGATCGTATCGTAGTACAGGTCGCTTCGCAGCCACTCCGGGAGGGGCAGGGGGAAGGCCATTTTTTTTCGGCCGGCGCTGATTTCATTCATGCGGCTTCGGGCTGCCTGCCGCAGTGCCAGCTTGGTATTTTCTCTGCTGACCTTGCAGGAGGCGGGAATGCGCCGGGCCAGGGCGAAGACTTCCTTGTCCAGAAAGGGGACCCGCAGCTCCAGTGAGTGGGCCATGGACATTTTATCCGCCTTCAGCAGGATCTCCTGGACCATCCAGACGTGTATATCCACGTACTGCATTTTAGTGATGTCATCCAGTCCCGAAGCCTTATCGTAAAAGGGCTTGGTGTAGATCTGGGGGCGATAGGAGGGGTAGCGGTGCCTCAGGTAGCCCTCCCGCTCTCCGTAAGGGAAAATATTGGAATTGCCGATATATCGCTCTTCAACGGGAAGACTGCCGCGGATCAGGAAATTTTTCCCCTTAAATCGGGGGAGGGCTCCGGCCGCTTTGGCCAGTCCGCGGCGGAGGCCCCGGGGAAGCCGCTGGTAGGAGGCCAGATCCAGAGGTTCTTTGTACACGTTGTATCCGCCGAACATTTCGTCGGCTCCCTCGCCCGAAAGCACCACCTTCAGATCTTCCGCCGCCCGCTGTGAGACGAAGAAAAGCAGATTGGCGCTGGGGTTGGCCAGGGGTTCGTCCAGATGGTACTGGACCAGCGGCGCGTTTTTCAGGTATTCTTCGTCGGAGACCAGCTTGAGATGGTTTTCGACGCCCAGCTCATCGGAAACCATTTTGGCGCCTTCATCCTCACTGTATCGCTTGTCGTCGAAGCCGATGGTATATGTGCGCAGCGGCTGGACTCTGGACAGCTCGCTGGCTACGTAGCTGGAATCCACGCCGCTGGACAGGAAGCAGCCCACCTCCACGTCGCTGATCTTGTGGGCCAAAACGCTGTCGGTAAATGTTTTTTTGATCTCCTCTGCGCAATCGTCCATTCCTTTTGAATCGTTCAGGTCAAAGGACGCTTCAAAGTAGGGCTCAACGATCAGGCTTCCTCCCTGATATTCCAGATAGTGGCCGGGCTTCAGCTTCCAAACGTTGCGGAAAAAGGTGTCGTAGCCGGGCACACAGCCGAAGGTCATGTAGTCGGGGAGCTTGTCCCCGTTAAATTCTCTGATAAAATCCGGGTGCGGAAGAAAGCTCTTGATCTCAGAGCCGTAAAAAAAACGGCCGTTCATGGTAGCGTAATAAAAGGGCTTAATGCCGAAAAAATCCCGGGCGCCAAACAGCTTTTGCGTCTCTCTGTCCCAGATGACAAAGGCAAACATGCCCCGGAGCTTGTTGAGAATGGCGGGGCCATATTCCTCATAGCCGTGGAGGATGGTTTCCGTGTCGCCGTGAGTTCGAAAAACATGTCCCTTCCGGATCAGCTCCTCCCGCAGCTCCTGATAGTTATAGATCTCTCCGTTGAAGGTG